>JAJXZU010000079.1:0-6618 GCA_021779895.1 bacterium | reverse complement strand
GAAGATTTTTGCCGCCGTAGAAATTGATTGCAACCAGTTTAAAATACTTGAAATCCTCAAAAAAAGACGCGGTTATTTCTTGAATAATTTTGTTAACGCAACCGTCGACGGTTTGGATTGCCGGGATACCGACTCTGTATCCGTCAATCTTAATAAAATTATGAACGAAAATAAAATCTGCAGGAAAAATGTAATAACTTCCTTTAACGGGAACTCGGTTTACAGTTTTAATTTTTTTTTGCCGGATATGCCGGAACCCGACCTTAGAATCGCCGTAGAATACGAACTTAAAAAACTTCTTTCTTTTCCGGTATCCCAGTGCGTATTCGATTATATATATACCGAAAAAATAGACGCAACCGGAAACGGAACGTTAAACATTACGGCGTTTGCTTCAAAAGAGGACGATATAAAAAACTTTAAAGAAATATTCGACAGGGCAGGAATTAAAATAAAATCGATAGAATGTAAAACAGTATCGATTTATAACAATATAAGATATATAAACAAAAGCGGAACGGGGCATCTTTTGCTTTGCGACATAGGCGATAAATCTATAAAAATAGTCATAATATTAAATAACGGGGTTAATTTTGAAAGAACGGCGGACGTATTAAGCCTAAAAAATCAAAATTACGATGAGGCTTCAAGCCTTATAGCCGACGAACTGAAAAGAACGATAGATTTCTATTTTGCCGGAAAATCTCTGCCGCCTATAGACGGAATTATTCTCACGGGCATTTTTTCCGGTAAAAGCGGGTTCGACGCAAAAATTTCAGAGGCTACGGCTTTTAGGGCTTATTCTGTTTCAATCCAGAATCTTATAAACTCAGGAAAATATTCGTTTTATTTATCCGAAAGATTAAAAAACCGCAATATAAAAGAAGATTACGAATTTTTCAAACCGCTGGAAGAAATGTGGACTACATTCGGATTGATTATTAATAGATGAATCGAAGAATAAATGAAAAAGAAAAATTCGGAAAAGACGAGAATTAATTTATTGCCCGCTAAAGACAGGAGCCGCATTGCAAAAAGCAGGAAAAGGCTTGTAATATTTTTTTTAATTACAGGTTATCTGATATTTATCGCTTTATTGGATTTAACATTCCTTCTTAACAACAATTATAAAAAAACTGAACTGTCGCGGCTAAATCAACGGTTGACCGTACTCAAAACAAAAAACATTTTAAACGAAACATTCGAATCCGCAATAAACAAAAGAAAAATTCTTTTGGAGGCGATACAAAAAAAAATTGAGGTCATAGACTCCCTTAAAGAACTTAAAGTTGCATGGAATAAAAAGATAAGCGAGATGGTCGCGGCTTCTCCGGACGGGGTATGGATGAGCGGATTATCTCTCGAAAAGGGGGTTATAGCCATAAACGGAAACAGCGTGTCGCTGTCCGGAATTTCAACCTATATAAGCAATCTTAAAAATACCGGGTTATTTACGAAGATAACGCTTACGGAAGCCAAGAGAAAGATTATCGGCGGCAATATTTTTTATTCTTTCGATTTAAAAGCCGTTTTAAATATCAGGAATATTAACTTTAATAATAAAAAATGAGAATGAGGCCGCTCGAAGAGATAAAAAAAATACCGGCATACTTCAGAACCAATAAAATAACCTTGGTTATACTTATGGCTTTCGTTTTTATTTATTTAATAAATCAGGATATATTTTTAAACGCCTTAGGGAAAAATATCTCCGCAAAAAATACGGAAATATTAAAATTAAAAAACCGGATAAATACGATAAAAAACACGACGGAATCTCTTACGCGCGAAAAAAATAGTTTATACGGCCTTAAAAGTCAGATTGCGGCATTAAAATTAAAATTAAAAAACGAAGAAATTATGCTTCCTAAGACTTTTATGGTTGCGGATTTAATTAAAAATATTGCGTTGAATAAACCTGCGGATAA
The DNA here is from genome assembly GCA_021779895.1 of bacterium. GTDB lineage: Bacteria > SZUA-79 > SZUA-79 > Acidulodesulfobacterales > Acidulodesulfobacteraceae > Acidulodesulfobacterium_A. The sequence goes on along the minus strand of JAJXZU010000079.1, from coordinate 4,690 downwards.
TTTTGCCATAGAAAATATAAACTTCGGAAAACCCGTCAAGTATGAAAGCGTAACGGCTCTGCCGGTCGGCATTTCAATAACGGGAGGTTTCAATAAAACGGTGGAATTCATTAAAAATATAAACTCCATGAAAAGAATTTTTACTATAGACTATGTTTCTATTAAAGCGAGCAAAAAATCTTTTCCTGATATTAAAGCAGACATAAAAGGATTCGTATTTTCTATGGGCGGTTAGGCGGGCGGCTTCTTTTTAAATTTCCATATCAGGGAAGATATAAAAATACTGATTTCGTACATAGAATAAAGCGGCACCGCTATAAAAAACATAGTGACTATATCGGCATGAAAAGCAGCAATGATAAGGCTTATTATCAGGGCATATTTTCTATATTTCTTTAGAAACCCGGGTTTTAATATTCCGGCGAGGGAAAAGAGAGCGGATACTAGCGGCAGTTCGAATATCAATCCGAATATCAATCCCAACCTCAAGGCAAAATTAATATAATGGGTCAAATTTATCAACGGCGACAGGTTCGGGCTCTGATAACTCAGGGAAAAATTAATAACGGCGGGCCATATATAAAAAACCATAAAAATTACGCCTGAAATAAAGAACAGCGTTCCGAAAAACAAAAAAGGCAGTAAATACATTCTTTCCTTTTTTAAGAGACCGGGCTTTATAAACTGCCAGAATTGAAACAGTATAAAAGGGAGGGCGAGCATAAACCCGAGAATGAGGGATACTTTTACCTGCATAAAAAAGGGTTCCAGAGGTTTTGAGTAATGCAGGATATGTTTTGTGAATTTTTTAGGGGTTTTATTCAGCCCAAACGCATAATAAACCGAGGGGGCTTCTTCTTTTATTGTGTTTTTAGCATATCCGGAAAAATAAGTAATATACGTCGGTTTTTCCAGAGGCGTCTCTATGATGCTTATCGCCTTATAGGAAAGCCGCCACGAAAAACCCATGCATACGACGAGCGCTATAAATATATAAAATATTCTCTTTCTTAATTCCGAAAAATGCTCTAAAAAAGGCATTCTTCCTTCGGGTTTAACGCTTTCTTCTTCTTTTTCGATTTTTTTAACGCCCATCTGAATTATTTTGTTTAGCCGGCTAATTTACTATTTTCGGAGAAATAAAGACCATTAACTGCTCTTTCGAATCTTGCCTGTTCCGAGAGGAAAACAAATATCCCAAAATAGGTATCTGAGATAAAATAGGGATACCAGCATTACTATGTGATTTTTCGGTATATAAAATGCCTCCGATAACTAAAGTAGAATTGTTTTTAACCATAACGGTCGTCGAAACGCTTTTATTATTCACCGAAGGAAATCCGTTTACTTCCTGTCCGAAATCGGGCTGAGAATTTGTAACGTTGATATTAAGCATAATAGAGTTTTTGCTTTCGACTATCGGGGTAACGGTAAGGGTAAGTCCCAGCGTAATAGTCTGAAGCGACGATGTAACCGGTTCCTGCGTTATGACGGTAGTGCCTCCGGACGGCGTTCCCGTTCCGCTTGAGGGTGTTGACGTCGAAGGGCCTCCCGATGCCGTGTATGCCACATAATATAACGTAACTCCGGAATTTATAGTTGCAGACTGTCCACTTATAACGGAAACGCTTGGAGATGCAATAATTTTATCCCATCCTAAGTTCTGCCCCAGAGAAAGTTGCGCGGATATTGTTCCAAAATTAAAGTAATCCCTTGCTAGATTCACAATTAAAGTATTTGCTCCTGAATTAGGATATGTAACACCACTAAAACTGGAAGATACATTGGTTGCGGTGGTTGAACTATATATCGTATTTGGATTAATATTCCACAAAATCCCTAAGTTTCTGACAAAATTATCGGTTACATCGACTATTCTAGCGTTTAAAAGTACGACTCTTTTTTTGACGTCTATTTTTCTGATGATATTTTTTATTTTTTTTATATTCGAAGGGATATCGTAAACGAATATTGAATTGCCGTGCGGGGAAGCGTAAGCCTTTGCCCCCTCCGGCAAAACTGGCGTCAGGTCGGTAAGAACGTTTTTAGCCTGAATATATTTTAGATTTATCTTGTAATATATATAACTATTTTTAAGCGACGAACGGGGTCCTATTAGCAAAATCCCCTTGTTCACGCTGTATCCCAAATTTCCGGCTCTTAAAATAATTAACAGGGCATTCGGGAGAGATATGTTTCTTATGTGGAGGGTCGCGCTGCCGTTAACCGAACTGCTTAAAACGTAATTCAGCCTGAATTCATGGCATATTCCTATTATTAAAGGTCTGAGCGGGATATCGTTGCCTTCGATAGTAATTTTTTGGTCAGGCAATTTAATGCCGCCTATAGAACCGAAGCCTGAAGAACCGAATGAGGAAGCGCCGCTTATCCGCGCTTTAAAAGCGCTGGCGTTTTCGCATTGGCCGGAAAAAATAAAAAAAAGGATAAAGATAAGCAACAGCGGGGAAATATAAAAAATAATACGGTTTCTGGACTTAAAAATCATAAGTTTATTATTTATTATTTTTTAAATCCTTCAAATTTGGAGAGTATAAGTTTAACTATTTTTCCATTTTTAAGTTTAATTATCACGGCCCGCCTGGTAATTTCCACTATGGTTTTCCCCGTAATTTCCGAGCCCGCGTAATAAGGATTTCCGTTAATAACGGCAATATTTTTATCAGGGTCCGAACCGCTCACTATAGCCTGAAGATTCAGGCCGTTCAAAGGATTTTCGCTGAGATTTTTATATTGCTTCGCCTTAAAAGGAGATATAAAAGGATTTTTCAACCCGAAACAGGCATCCGCATTTAATAATTGAAACAAAATAATAAAAAAGACGATTGAATTAAAAATATAAGCAGATATCTTTTTCATTATCGTCATCGCCGGCATTCATTTTTATGCAACGGGGCGGATAAAATCCACCCCTATAAATATAATAATACGACTTTTTAGCGTGTCCAAAATCGGTCGAAATTACGCCTATTAAGACTTTTGGACATAAAATTTGAACTTTCCGCCCTCTTCCGAAGAATCCAGCAGTTTGTTGCCGGTTCTGTTGCACCATGCCGTCATGTCGTTTTTAGAACCCGGGTCGGTTGAAATTACTTCTAAAACCTGTCCCGAAGTCATCGTGTCGATTTCTTTTTTAGTCTTAACTATCGGCAACGGACACGATAAGCCGCTTGCGTCAAGTGTTTTGTTAGGGGTTACCGCCATAATGTTTTCCTCCTCGTTAATTTTAAATCTTATTTTTTAGCTTATTACTTCGCTGTCAAAAAGTCAATAGGAAAAAATAAAAAATATCCCGTTTCTATATTGTCATTCGCGATTGTTATCTGATATAATATCGTCTATGAATTTCAGCATACTTATATTTATAGCCGTATTTTCCGTTGCCATAGTAGAACTCAGCGAGGTCGCCGCAATAGTTTTCGTGGTAGGGGAAGACGTTGGTCTTTCTAGCGCCCTGGCCGGAGGACTAACGGGATTTATCGGCACTCTTATAATTCTTTTTATAGGAGGCATAGCCCTCATTAAAACCGTGCCGATATTCACCGTTAAATTGATAATAGGCGCGGTTCTTATATCGATAGGACTGTATTTTTCTTATAAGCTTTTGAGCTTTATATTTTATCTTACGCCTTTTTCTCAAAAAATAGGAGAAAAACCGCTTTTTAAAAAAGCTGAAGCGGCTGTCGTAAAACATCAGAAATGTTCGTTCAGGCATTTCATCGTCGCCTTAAACGCCGTTATAATAGAAGCATTCGAAGTAGCGGTGGTAGCCGTTCCGCTTGCTATTACGGAAAACCAGTGGCTTTCGGTAATTTCCGCTCTTATCATCAGTTCCGTTATAATTTTAATGCTGTCGATTTATTTGCGAAAATATTTCAAAAAAATACCTTCGCACTGGATTAAAGGAATAGCGTCCGTTCTTCTTATCAGCTTTGGAATATACTGGGGACTTCAGGGATTAAAAATTAACATAGAAGACGACGATTTAGTATTTATCGTACCGGCGATATCCCTGCTCTTATTAGCTGTATCTTTAATTTTCGATAAAATAGGATATAAAATTAAAGGGGATAAAAAAGTATGAAAAACAGCTTATTCATTGCCGCCGGCATTGCTTTTCGGAGGGAAGGTCAGCGTCACCACCTGTTTTTCGCCTCCGGGCTTTCCGAGAGCTTTTCCGTTATAGTTTAAAATAATGCCTCCGGCATTGCCTATTTTGATACTTAATCTTTTTTTTGCTTTCCATGATTCCTTGTCTCCGGCATAAAGCATTGAAGTCGCGGTACTGCCGCCGTCGATTTTAACGGCGACCCATGTTCTCTTAACAACGTTTCCTTTTAAAACTACGGCATAGTTAACTTCGGGTTTATGCCCGGCTATTGCTTCCGGTATTTTCGCGGACTTGCCTTTAGCGTATGGCCCGCCCTCGGAAACTAACTTTTTGGATATGGATTTAAACGGCAGGGTTATATGTATTCCCTGCAAGGTTTTAATGTATTCGTAAACCTTAATTGTCGCATACGATAAAATTATAACAAGGATGCCTGCAACAACTATAACTATAATTCTTTTTTTAAATTCTTCGGACTTTTGTATCTCTTCTTTAAATCTTTTCCCCACGATATCTTCTATATGCCTGCCCTTGAAATTTTCGCCCGCCTCCGCTTCCAGC
>JAJXZU010000082.1:0-6741 GCA_021779895.1 bacterium | reverse complement strand
AATTGGTGGGTTCAGAGCTTAATGTTGTGGTTACGAGCGTTTTGCAAACGTCGAGCGGAAGAATGATATTCGCAAGAATAAACTACGATAAGGAACAGGCGGTAAATTAAAAAAAACGCTATATATGCGGGATTATGGTATTTGTTTGAATTTGCTTAAGAAAAGTTCCGCTATCTCGATATCGAGCGCCGAAGTTATTTTAATGTTAAAATCGGTAGATTTAACGGCCGCCGCCGTTAAGCCTAAATTCTCGACGAGAGAAACGTCGTCGGTCGATATAAAATTTTCTCCCGCGGCTTTTTCGAGCGCCTTTTTTATAATTTCAAATCTGAAAACCTGAGGAGTTTTGGCGGATATCAAGTTATCCCTTTTCAGCGTTTTCAGTTCCGGATTTGCGGTGCCGGTTACGTTTTCAGTTGCGGTGCCGGTTTTTGCTCCGTTGTTAATTTCTTTTATAGTTTCCGTGACTTCGGAACAGAGAAAAGCGGCGCCTCCGGCGGAGGTTTTCTTAAACAATAAATGCAGTTCTTCGTCCGTTACGAAAGGCCTTGCGGAGTCATGGATAAAAACGACGGCATTTTCCGTTTCGGCAGGAGGTATAATACTTTCTAAATATTTTATAGAATTGCCTACCGACTGCTGCCTCGTTTCTCCGCCCGTTATTATCTGCAATTTTTCTATTTCGCCGTTTCCGAGATTTTTTTTAAAAAAATTATTCCAGTCAAATTTAAAAACCGACGGAGGCGGGGTCGCTACGATAACCGTTTCGAAATTAACTTTTGATTTTAAAAAAATTTCGAGGCTGAGGAGTATAATTTCTTTCCCGTTAATTTTTATAAGCTGTTTGGGTATTGCGGCGCCAGTCCGGGAACCAGTTCCCGCGGCAAGCAGTACGGCGTAATTTTTCATTTTTTTACCGGTGCTATAGTTTATTCATGAGAAAGCAGGCATACGCTGAAGCATTCTATGGCTTTTTGCTTTCCGACCGAGTCGAGTCCTTCTTTCGTTTTTCCTTTTATGTTTATGCGCGTTTTATCGACGCCTAAAGCGGAAGATATCGAAGCCGTCATCTGCTCTTTGTATGCGGAAATTTTAGGCGTCTGCGTTATGATAGTAATATCGGCGTTGACCAAGCCGTAGCCTTTATCTTTGACCAAACCGTAAGCGTATTTTATTATTTCTATGCTGTTAATTCCTTTCGTGGATTTAAGATTATCGGGATAAAGAACGCCTATATCGGGGAGGGATAAGGCTCCAAGGAGGGCATCGGTAAGCGAGTGAAGCACGACGTCGCCGTCGGAATGGGCGGCAACCCCTATATGTCCTTCTATTAATACGCCTCCTAGATATAATTTTTTAGCGGCGTTTTCAAAAAGCGCTATTTCCAAAAACTTGTGTATGTCGTAACCGCTTCCTATTCTGATGTTATCCATTAAAATATTATACCATAACAAGGTTTTTTACGGTAAAAAATGTGATATAATCTGATAAATAGCAAATAAGTTTAACATAAGAAGGAGGACGGCCTATTATGAGAATGCTTTTTGAGCCTATAGAAATAGGCGGAATAAAAATAAAAAACAGAATAATGATGGCGCCTATGTGCATGTACTCGGCGGTTGACGGCGTAGTAGGAGATTTTCACGCGGCGCATCTCGGAGCAAGAGCCGTGGGCGGCGTCGGACTTATTATTGTAGAAGCTACCGGCGTCAGTCCTGAGGGAAGAATCAGTCCTTACGATGCCGGAATATGGAACGAAAAGCAGGTTGACGCTTTTAGTCCACCGGTAAAATTTTGTAAATCTTGCGGGTCGGTAATGGGAATACAGCTGGCACATGCCGGAAGAAAGGCGTCTACAAACGCTCCTTGGCTTGGAGACAACCCTTTAAAACAGGACGAAGGAGGGTGGCAGGTTCTGGGGCCAAGCCCTATTCCGTTTAATGAAGGCTATCCCGTCCCAAAAGAAATGGACGAAAACGATATTAAAAAGGTTATAAAGGATTTCGCAAACGGAGCAAAAAATGCCGATAAGGCTGGATTCGACGTAATAGAAATACACGCCGCCCATGGTTATTTAATAAACGAGTTTTTGTCGCCCTTATCGAACAAAAGAAAAGATAAGTACGGCGGTTCCTTAGAAAACAGGGCAAGACTGCTGTTGGAGGTATTAGAAGCTATAAAATCGGAAGGCTGGCCGAAAAGCAAACCTATATTCGTAAGAATTTCGGCCGTAGATTGGGTAGAAGGAGGTTTCGACATTGAATCGGCGGTTGTTCTGGCAAAAATGCTTAAAGAAGCCGGAGTTTCTTTAATCGACTGTTCTTCCGGAGGTATCGCTCCTAACGCCAAAATGAATATATACTACGGCTACCAGCTCGGCTTCGCAAAAGAAATAAGGGAAAAAGCCGGTATTGCCGTTTCGGGAGTGGGGCTCATTACGAAACCGGAGTTTGCCGATTTCATATTGAGTTCGGGAACTGCGGATATGGTCGAGATGGGCAGGGAGTTGCTTCGAAACCCCTACTGGCCGCTTATGGCGGCGCATAAACTGGGCGTAGATATCGAATGGCCGAAACAGTATCTAAGAGCTAGATTTTAAGCCGGCGTTAATTAGATTAGAAAAAGAAAGCATTCTTTAAATATGCGTTAAAATAAATTTATAGGATTTATATTTAGTTCTTCGCCCGAAATTACGGAAACGATTTTATTGTTAAAATTTTCTTTTGACAAGTCGAGATGATATTCATTTATATATCTTCCGTATTTTGAAGAATAGAATATTTTTATAATAGGAAATAAAGAATTTGGGGCGCCGTTATTCTGTTCTACGACTACCCCTACTAACCCCGATTCTAATTTTACAAGCGTTCCGACGGGATAAATGCCTATGAATCTTATAAATTGTTCAACTAAACGCTTATCGAAATTAAAATCGGACCATTCTAAGAGTTTGCCGAGAGCCGTATGAGGCGGAATGCCTTTGTGGTATATCCTGTCCGAAGTGATTGCGTCGTAAACATCGCATATAGCGGCTATTTTCCCGGCTTGCGATATCTGTTCTCCTTTTAGCCCTAAAGGATAGCCGCTCCCGTCGCACCTTTCATGATGTTGATAGGCAATTTGTTTTGCTATTTCTTCTATGCCGGGAACCTCATCCAAAATTTTTTTAGTCTCGACGACATGGCTTTTCATTATTCTGAACTCCTCGTCGTTTAGTTTTTCGGGCTTATTTAATATATAATCCGGCATCATAATTTTGCCTATGTCGTGTAAAAAACCTCCTATGCACGAATTATATATATCCTGCTCGTTCATATTAAGATAGGCGCTGAAAGACACCTGAATAGCCGATACCGAAACGCAGTGTTCAAAAGTATAGTCGTCCTTGTGTTTTATCCGCGATAACGATAAAAGTGCGTCCGGGAATCTTAAAAGCGACGAAGAAACCTCTTCGATAGCGGGCTTCAATCTTTCGACTTCAACCTTTCCGCGCAATCTCGCGTCGAGCATAATGTCGCGTATAATGCCGGTCGTTTCCCTGAATATTTTTTTTGCGTCGTTTATTTCTTTATATATAGAAGTTTTTTTATAACTGTGAACTTTCCTTACTTTTCTTTCGTATTCTTTATCCGATACGACATTGATTATTTTTTTCTCTATTTCTTTTAAAACTTGTTTTTCCGTGGGCGCGTTATAAGCGTCTAATCCTTTGGACGTATCTATATAAACAGTATGGACTCCGGCATCGGATAGCTTTTTAATCGTTTCCATAGTTTTTATTAAAAAACTATTCCTTATGAACGGATGGTCCGTCCAAGCAAGGTCTATTTTTTCTACATACATTCCGACTTTCAATTGTTTTATGTCAACTTTTTTAATCATAAAATATAAATCTTTACCGGTTAAGCAAAATTAACCGCGGAAAATATTATTGCGGTTTTTAAATATTTAATAATATTATTATCATAATAAATAATATTAAAGAAAGCAATTTCTATACCATAATATTATTTAAAAAGTATATGATATTTTAATCGGTTTATTTTTGCGGACTAAAGCGGATATAAACGGATATAAAAATTAAAATTTCAGAGGGCGGCAGGCATATCAAAAATTATATTTTATGAAATACGTTGGCATTTTGTTAACTAAGTTGGCATTAATACCATCACAATACGACAAATTAATTGGCGCTCTTAGCTATTATTGCAGTAATCATTTAATTTCCCCGACTGGAGCAAAAAATTATTATTAAAATTAAGGTTAATGCCAGAGAGTCTAATAAAATATGTGGTGCCGAAGGGGGGAATCGAACCCCCATGGGATTGCTCCCGCCGGATTTTGAGTCCGGTGCGTCTACCAATTCCACCACTTCGGCTTATAGCGGGATTAATCGTATTTCTTCACGTATTAGCGAAGAAATGAACTGCGGAACAAATAAGATTTTACAATATAACGGAATAAAATTCAAGAAAACAATTTTGAGTATTTTTATATAATAAAAAATTAAATTTTATAAATTAATCAGTTAAAAAACAATGGTATAATTTATATGTGCAATAAAAATATCTAAATGATGTCTAATTTTTTAATGAAGGAGGTTTTTATGAAAGAAAAAAATCAAAAAAACGCATTTTTGTTTTTAATTATCGCAGCATTTACATTTATTCTTATTTCAGCAGGAACTCCTGTTAAATCATTTGCGGGAAACGGAACGGACTGGACGACCCCGTGCGGTTTTGGGAATAACAGAGGCACGTCTTATTTATCGAGCCCGTGCAGTTCTTCTTATAACTGCTGTATGGAAGCTAAGTCTCATGAACCTGCCGCGCAGCCTAAACCGGTAAAAGCGGTTGAACCTGCCGCTCCGAAGAAACATGTTTCTACATATAACATATCTTTGCACGATATTTATTTTGCCCTAAACAGCGCCGCCCTTACGGACGATGACATAGCCATTCTCAAAAGAGACGCACAATATTTAAAAAATAATCCGAACATAGTAGTGCAAATTCAAGGAAACTGCGACGAGAGAGGCTCTATTTCATACAATATGGCCCTTGCTTCAAGGAGAATTGAATCGGCCAAAAATTATCTCGAAAATTTAGGGATTGCGTCCGACAGATTAAAAACCGTAGTATATGGCAAAAGCAGGCCGGTTTGCTCGGCTGATACCTCATCCTGTTATGCTATGAACAGAAGAGATCATTTTGTAGTTATTTCCAGATAAAAAACAAGAAATATCATCCGGAAGTTGTTTTGCCTTCGGCTATACGGCAACGGCTTCCGGATATTTTTATATAAGCAATTTTGCATATTTTACAAAAATTAAATTATATGATATAAATTAATCAGATAAAAAATGTTTTTAAAAATAAACCGACAGGTATAATTTATATGTCCGATATTAATAAAGAACCCGATTTTCATGCCGATTTAGAAAAAATTCTTGAAAGCGGCCGAAATAAAAAAGATTTTGTGTTAAATCCTTTTTTTAAACTGGGCGTTTTCATCTTCCTAATCGTCCTGTCATGGTCGATTATCGTTTTTTTATACGTATCTTATATTAATTATTCAAATAAATATGATAAAGTTTTAAATAATTTAAATTTTGAATTGAAAAGCGATATAACGAGGCTTAGGAAGATTAAAACGAATCTCGTATTTTTTAAAAAAGTCGCCAAAAATCAGGTTAACGTTTCATATATACTTTATCTATTGTCGGTTCACAGGTTCGGAGAGACCGGTATAAAATCGATGTCGGTAAATAAAGGGCGGGTAGATATTTCGGTTTTCTCGCTTGAAAAGAGTTTTGAAAAAAGCTTGAATCTTATGAACGATTACGTTCTTTATCTGAATATTTACGGAATGCAGATGCATACCGGGAATTTCGGCATAACTTCTATCGGAGAAAAGAATGCCGGTAAAACTTCGCGCATAATCGGAGTGCTTTCAAGCGGAAAATTCAGGCGCGGCGCGTTATAGCGAGCGCAATAATTTTGCCCGAATAACGAGAACGCAACCTAATCTATAAATCCGCCGTCCTTTAAGTCCTTTATCGCATTCTGTATCACGGACGCGGAACCCCTAAGTCCTTCTATTTCTTTTTCGTTAAGCGGCGGTTTTATTACCGTTTCTATGCCGTCTTTTGAAAGAACCGCCGGAACCCCTGTATATATTCCGCTGATGCCGTAATAATCTTCAAGGTAAACCGATAAGGGCATTATCTGCCTTCTGTCCTTTACCATCGATTCTATTATTTCAGCCATAACAACTGCGGGAGCGAATATCGTTCCGCCTTTTAAGGCAATTACTTCAGCCGCGCACGTTCTTGAATATTCGGCGATTTCCTCAAGTTTTTTCTTGTCGTATCCCGGTATGGAACTCAACGGCACGCTGTTTATACCCGCAAGAGAAAAAACCGGCGTCATGCTGTCCCCGTGTTCGCCGAGAAACATTATATCGACGTCTTTAGGGTTTAAGTCGAAAAACGACCCGACGGCGGAACGAAGCCTTGTAGTGTCGAGCATAGTTCCCATGCCGAATACTTTTTTTCTTTCGAATCCGGAAACTTTATAAGCCACGTAGGTCATTATATCTACGGGATTGGATACCACGAAAAGAATTGCGGTTTTATTGTATTTAGTAATATTGCTTACTATATCTTTCAATATGTGGACGTTTTTTTTGTTCAAATCGAGTCTCGATTCTCCCGGTTTTCTCGGAATGCCTGCGGTTATA
>JAJXZU010000051.1:0-6742 GCA_021779895.1 bacterium | reverse complement strand
GGGGCATTTTTTCTTTTTTCTCATTTTTTATTTCTCCGTATTTTTTAACTCGTACATTTTTTTCTCCTGTTCGCTTAAAAACGATTTTAGTTTTTCCTCGATAAGCCGCGGGTTTTCTCCGTTCTGTATGCTTCTTATTCCCATAAGGATAAGCTCGTATCTTAAAACTTTTACTTTCAGGTTCATCTTAAGTTTGCTGGATATCGGAAACAAAACGGCATTGGCAAACGCGAGACCGTAAAGCGTTGCGGTAAACGCGACCGCTATTCCGGCTCCGAGCCTGTTCGGCTCGTTTAAATGCTGCATAACGTGTATAAGCCCGAGGACCGCGCCTATTATGCCTAAGGTGGGGGAATAACCGCCCGCCTGTTCGTAAATTTTAACGCTTTCTTCTCCGAATTCTTCTATATGGGACAACTCCGTTTCCATAATTTCCATAACTATCTGCGGGTCAATCCCGTCGACTACTAATTGCAGAGCTTTTTTTATAAAATCGTCGGACGAGGCTTCTATTTCGGATTCCAATGCAAGCACGCCGTTTTTTCTAGCTTTTGTCGCATAGTTCAGAAGGTCTGATATAGTGTTTTCAAAATCTACTTTTTCGGATAAAATAACGCCCCTAACGGATGAAAGAGCTTTTTTAATATTTTCTAGCCTGTTTCCCGCGATGGTCGCTCCGGCCGTTCCGACTATAACTATTACGAATCCGATAGGGTCTATCAATTGCATTAAATTAGACCCCTGCAGAAAATTTCCGAAAATTATTCCGCCGATGCCAAGAATAAAACCAATAATAGATGCGATATCCATATTTCAGCCGTTATAATATTTATTGAATAAATTTATATTTTTTTATTATTATAATATAAATAATATATTTTTAAAATAATTTCTGCAAACTTTTATTAATAATCCGGTTATGATATAATTTTTTTATATGAATATAACAGATGCTTTGACGGTTTTCGCCGGCAAAAAAAATCCGGCCGAAAAAACGGCCGTTACTCCGGCTGAGCTAAAAGAAATAAAGACCGTCGCCGTTAAGTTCGAAAGCCTTTTTTTGAATATGATTTTCGACTCTATGTCTAAAGAAGTCGGAAAAGGCTCCTTCATCGATAAAGGGACGGGCTATAAAATTTTTAATTCCCTGTTTTACGAAGCGGTAGCCAACGACGAAAGCTACGGAAAAGGAATAGGCATTGCGAGGATGATTGTCGATTACTTTAAAGAGCATCCTTCTTTAATCGCGCAGGACGGACTAAAAGAGCTGAGTTCTTCGGTGTCTAAACTTTCCGCGTCGAATAATCTTTTTCAGGCGTATAATTTATCTTCTAAATACGGTAATAACCAGGGCGGGACAAGTTTAAGCCCGGAAGAAAAAAATAGCGGCGAAGCGGGCGCCGGCGGAGACGGCGGAAGTCCGAACGGAGATTACGTAACGGCGGACGGACTGGCAAAAAAAGCTTCCGAGATATACGGCGTCCCTTACGGACTGATAAAAGCCGTAATAAAAACGGAATCCGGATTCAATCCTTACGCCGTTTCCGGCAAAGGAGCGGTCGGACTTATGCAGCTTATGCCGGAGACGGCAAAAGAGCTGGGCGTCAATCCGTACGACCCCGAGGGAAACGTCTTCGGCGGAACTATGTATCTTAAGAGCCTATTAAACCTTTACGGCGGGAATGAAGAGCTTGCGCTTGCCGCCTACAACGCGGGGATAGGCAACGTCGATAAGTATAACGGAGTGCCGCCGTTCGAGGAAACCGAAAGTTATGTCAGAACGGTTCTTTCGTATTACCGCGAATACAATTCGGATTCTAAAGCTAAATCTTAAATTTGAATTAATAATGATTAATAAAGATTAATAAAATGGGAAGAATTATCAGCCTGAAAGAATACGAGGACGCTCTGGATAACGCAGAGCCTTTGCTCGTCAAAGGAAAGCTTACCAAGGCGGTCGGTCTTGTCTTAGAAACTACGCACCCCGGCCTTTCCATAGGCAAGATATGCAGGATAAAAAGTAAAAAATCGGGCATTTTTTCCGGTATTGCCGCGGATGCCGGTATTACCGCAGAAGTTATCGGCTTTAACAACGATAAGGCTATACTTATGCCATATGGAGACACATCGGGTATAAGCTTAGAGAGCGAGGTACTTCTTTTAGACGAAGAAGAGAAATTTCCGGCCGGAGAAGAGCTTCTGGGAAGAATCCTCGACCCTTTCGGCAACCCTATGGACGAAAAAGGCAGAATTTTTTGCGGCGATTACGCAAAAATATCCGCCGAACCTCCGTCTCCGCTTTCTAGAAAAAGAATCGGCGAAGTTATGGACGTAGGCGTCAGGGCGGTTAATTCGTTTCTTACCATAGGCAAAGGCCAGAGAATAGGTATTTTTGCCGGTTCAGGGGTTGGCAAAAGCACCCTTCTAGGCATGTTCACGAAGTATTCCGAATCCGACGTAAACGTTATTGCGCTGATAGGCGAAAGAGGGCGCGAGGTTAAGGAATTTATAGAAAAAAGCCTAGGAGAAGAAGGGTTAAAAAAATCTGTAATCATAGTAGCCACTTCCGACAAATCACCTTTAGTAAGGCTGCGCGGCGCTTTCGCCGCTACCGCAATCGCCGAATATTTCAGGGACAAAGGACGCAACGTTTTATTTTTAATGGATTCCATAACCAGATTTGCCATGGCGGCGCGCGAGATAGGCTTATCGGCGGGAGAGCCGCCGACCGTAAGGGGTTATACGCCGTCCGTATTCAGCGTTTTGCCTAAACTTCTCGAAAGGGCGGCTATCTCGGACAAAGGGAGTATTACGGGAATATACACCGTTTTAGTCGAAGGAGACGATATGAACGAGCCGGTTTCCGATACCGTCAGGTCTATTCTGGACGGGCACATTATACTTTCGAGGAAAATAGCGGAAAACGGTATTTTTCCGGCCATAGACGTTCTTAACAGCCTTTCTAGGGTTATGCCCGACGTCGTTTCCGAAGACCATCTGCTTAAGGCGAGAGAGGTTTTGAAGATAGTTTCGGAATACAGGATAAACGAGGACCTTATAAATATAGGCGCTTATTCTAAAGGTTCCAACGATAAAATAGATTTTGCCATCGACCATATATCGAAGATAGAAAATTTCATAAAACAGACGCCGGACGAAAAATATTCGTTCGACGAAAGCCTTAAGGAAATGGGCGGACTGCTTAATTAATAAATAACGTCAGCCGGCAGTAATCAATATATACTAAAATATAGCATAAATAGGTATGATAAAATGAGGATAAACAGAGAAGAGGCTATAGCGCTATTCAAGAACAAAAGCCTTCTGGAACTCGGCAAAATAGCCGACGGTATAAGGAAAAAAAAGCATCCCGATAACGTCGTAACGTTCATAATAGACAGAAATATAAACTATACCAACGTATGCACGTCGGAGTGCAAATTCTGCGCTTTTTATAAAAAATACGGCGTTTCGGATCCAGGGGCTTACGTTCTTTCGAAAGAGCAAATCTTTGCCAAAATCGGCGAAACCAAAGAACTGTCCGGTACCCAGATTCTTCTTCAGGGCGGATTAAATCCGGATATATCCATAGATTATTATCTTGAGCTTTTAAGCGATATAAAAGAAAAATTCGATATCCATATACACGCTTTTTCTCCTCCGGAAATTATTTTCATAGCCGATTCAAACGGCATAACCGTCAAGGAAACACTCGGTCTCCTAAAAGAAGCGGGTTTGGGTTCTGTACCGGGAGGCGGCGCCGAAATACTCGTCGACAGGGTCAGAAAAAAAATCAGCCCGAATAAAATCAACAGCCGCCGGTGGCTCGAAGTTATGGAAGAAGTTCACCTATCCGGACTTAATTCGTCGGCCACTATGATGTTCGGGACGATTGAAACCGACGAAGACATTATCGAGCATTTATTTAAACTCAGGGAGCTTCAGGATAAAACCGGCGGCTTCAGGGCTTTTATTCCGTGGAGTTTTCAGAGCAGGCATACGGCTCTTAATCCGAGGGGCGTTTACGGTCATTATTATCTGAAAGTCCTCGCCGTTTCAAGGATAATTTTGGATAATTTCGACAATATTCAGGCATCATGGGTAACGCAGGGCGCAAAAATGGGGCAGGCGGCTTTAAGTTTCGGCGCAAACGATATGGGTTCGACCATGCTCGAAGAAAACGTCGTAAAAGCGGCGGGAACGGCAAACAGCGCCGTTGACGAGAAATTAATGGTAAGGCTGATTAAAGACGCCGGATTTATACCCGCGCAAAGAATTAATAATTATGGTAGAATAAAATTTTATTAAAAATTATTATAAAATTATGTTATAATTTCATTTAATAAAAACGATAAAAATGTCGAATTAAATAAAGCAAAGAGGGGAAATAACAGGGTGACTGAAGAAAGGCTGTTGTATTTTAAAAACATACTCGCCAAGAAGCTGGATAGCCTTCTGGACGAAGCTTTAAAGACGGTAGATACGATGACGAAAGAAGACGATAACTTTCCCGACCCTACGGACAGGGCGACGCTGGAATCGGACAGAAATTTCGAGCTGAGGATACGCGACAGGGAAAGAAAACTTATTCCCAAGATAAAAGGTGCGCTCGAAAGAATAGAAAACGGAACTTACGGCATATGCGAAGAATGCGGCGAAGAAATTTCGGAAAAGAGGCTGGAGTCTAGACCGGAGGCTACAATGTGCATCGTTTGTAAAACCAAGGAAGAAGAACTTGAAAAAAAATCTAATATCTAATAAATTAGGATAAATAATGATAAACCGTTCTAATAAAATTTGTCCGCGCAAGCGCATTCTTATAGTCGAAGACAACAGAATGCACGCCGAACTTTTAAATATTATCATCCGCTCGTCTTTCGACGCCGATATAACAGTCGCGGAAAACGGCAGGGATGCCCTTGATAAAATTACAGAAGGCCGTATTTTCGACCTTATTATAATAGACATAATGCTCCCGAAGATAAACGGGCTCGACGTTCTTAAAACTATAAGGAAAGTTTACGATAGAGTTCCTATTTTAATGCTCAGCGCGCTGAACGATAAGGAAATCATAGCCAAAAGTTATGCCGAAGGCGCTACGGATTATGCGGCAAAGCCTATCAGAAACGAAATGCTGAGGGACAAAATCGGCGTTTTGCTCGGAAGCTGCGACTTATAAATAAAACACCTTGTCGGCATATAAGCTCGGTTCGCCGCATGATACTATCACAACCAAAAACGATTAAACGGAAACGGATTTTAAAATAAAGGGGAATTAAATTTAGCTTGAAGAGACAGAATAATTTTATGAACGGTATCATGGCAAAAATCTTGATATACGGCGGCGGAAATGCCGCAAAAACTCTTATAGGCATGTTTCAGGGCGACAAAAACGTCGGGATAGCGGCTTTGGTTGCCAGAAACTTAGACAAAGAGGGGGCTCTTTCAGCTAAAGAATTAAATATAAAATCTTTCAAAACTATTAAAGAAGCCAAAGTTAACGGCATAGATTTCAATATAATTTTTAATTTGACCGGTCAGCCCGAAGCGGAATTGCCGGAACTTGCCGAAATTCACGGCGGCGGAATAGAAATTATAAATTCGGTCAGTTCTAAACTGATTTACGACCTTCTTTACGACAGGCACAAAAACCATATCGACAAAGAAACGATAATTAAACAGCTAAGAGAACAGAAAGCGTATTTCAAAAACATATTGGACGATTCTTTCGATATGATTATGGTTACCGACCGCCGCGGAGCAATCACGGAATTCAATAAAGGCGGCGAGAATATGCTCGGTTATTCCCAGAAAGAAGTCGTAGGGAAGCACGCTTCCGAGTTTTATATCAACCCCGAAGAAAGAGACGATATTTTAGAAAAACTTAAAAAAGACAAATTCGTCGCCAATTACGAAACGATACTTAGAAAAAAAGACGACGGTCCGGTGGATATATCCCTTACCATATCCCGCATTATGGATAAGAACGGCGATATAATCGGGACTATCGGCATTTCGAAAGATATTACCGACAAAAAGCTTCAGGAAAAGAGGCTTAGGGAACTGAACGAGAGCCTCGAAAATAAGGTCATCGAAAGAACGAAACAGCTTGAGGAAAGCATTAAGGAACTGTCGAGGGCAAACGAATTAAAATCTAAATTTATCGCAAATATGTCCCATGAACTCAGGACGCCGCTTAATGCTATTATAGGCTATTCCGACCTCCTTAAAGATTCGCCGGATTTAAGCGAAAAGCATAAAAAATATACCAACAACATATTAGTGTCCGGCAAACACCTGCTCCAGCTAATAAATAATATACTCGATATATCCAAAATAGAAGCGGGGATGTTCTCTCTCGAATATTCGGTGTTTTCGATTAAAGAAGCGATAGACGAAGCTATCGCCGTTTTAAAATCCCTCGCCGGAAAAAAGAACCTTGCCGTAACGGTTGAATATAAATGTTCCGGGGATTATAAACTTTATTCCGACAGGGTTAAATTTAAGCAGATTATATATAACCTGTTAAGCAACGCCATCAAATTTTCTTTTGAAAATACCGAAATCAAAGTCGTATGCAAAAATATACCCCCTTCTTTAGATATTAAAACCAAGTCTAATTTCAATTTAAAAAAATACAGCAAGCCGCAGGATAAAATGTTCGAATATATACAGATAGACGTTATAAACAGCGGTATAGGCATAGACGACAATTTTAAAAATAAGATATTCGAGGAGTTTA
>JAJXZU010000125.1:0-6908 GCA_021779895.1 bacterium | reverse complement strand
AATATTTAAGAACCCCAGCCAGTATAATACGCTATATGCCTGCGGCCCGAAAATAGTTATGTATTGGCTTGCCGTATCGCCCTGATTTATGAAAGTTCCGACCATCGAAAATGCGGCGATTGCTATAAAAAGGAATATAGCGAGTTTGACGGAGGAAAAGAATTTATTCAATTTTGAAAGCATTGTCATATTTTATTTGATTATATAAAAATTGTAAAGCAAAAACTTGACAAAATATAAAAATCTTGATTAAATAATATTTAGCACTCATAATGTTTAAGTGCTAATTAATAAAATGCCATTGCCTAAAATTATGGAAGAAAAATGCGAAAAACATAATTACAGCGACCTAAGCGAAAGAAGCAGGGAAATTCTGCTCGGTATAATAGAAGGATATTTCGGGACGGCAAACCCGGTAGGCTCTAAGTTTATAGCCGAAAATTACAATCTTAATTTAAGCCCGGCTTCCGTCAGAAATATAATGGCGTCGCTTGAAGAAGAAGGGTATATATATCAGCCCCACTTTTCTGCGGGAAGGGTTCCCACCGCAAAAGGATACAGGTTCTATATAGAAGGCTTGATGAAGACCCAAAAAATTACGCATGAACAAAAAGAAAATATAAAAAAGAGATTTAATTCGGGAAGCAGAAATTTAGGCGACATATTGAACCAGGTATCGATATCGCTGTCCGATTTGTCGCATTATGCGGGAGTCGTTCTGGCGCCGGATACCTCAAGCGTGCATCTTTTGCATATCGAGTTTATAAGGATAAAGGCGAATAATATACTTGCGGTTATCGTGTTTCAGAACGGCATTACCGAAAATAAATCGTTTTGCGTTTCGAAAGATATTAAGCAAAACGAGTTAAGCCGGTATTCCAAAAAATTGAACGAAATTATAGAAAATAGAAAATGCGATTTAGACGTTTTGAAAGATATCATAGCCGAAGAAATGCGTAGCGACAAAGAAAATTTTTATTCTATATTAAACAGCGTCGTATTCTGCCGTGCGGGCGCCGGAACTGAAAATAATTACGATAGATGTTTATACGTCGGACCGGAAACCGACTTATTGGAAGAGCCGGAATTTTCCGATAACGAACAGATAAAATTTCTTATAAAAACTATTTCGGATAAAACGACCATAATAAAACTGCTCGGACATACCAAAAACTGCAAAACAAAGCAGATATTTATAGGTTCCGATAAAGAGTGGTCGGAAATATCGGGACTGTCTCTTATAACGGCTCCTTATATAAGCGAAAACAATATGCTTAAGGGGTCGATAGGGATTATCGGGCCGTTGAGGATGAACTATTCCCGCGTTATTCCGTTAATAGATTTTATGGCCGAATTTTTGAGCGGGATTATATAAAAATAAATAAAAAATAAATTAAATTTGTGGAGATGCGGCAAATGCATGAAAACGAAAAAAGAGACGGTTCCGAAGACGCAAGTTCCGCCGGCTTCGACGATTTAAATATCGAAAAAGAATTAGGAAAAAGAATAGGCGAGGCGGACGGCGGTTCCATAGCCGTTGAAACCGACAGCGATATAGACGATATTCCGAATCCCAAAAATCTCGCGGAAGCGGAGGACGAGCTTAATTATTTAAAAAATGCGCTGAAAAACCTTAAGAAAGAATACGAAGATTCAAACTCTAATTATCTTAAAAGTTTAGCCGATATGGAAAACTTCAGGAAAAGGATGAACAGGGAAAAAGAAGAATCTTTAAAATATTCGAACGAAAAGCTTTTAAGGGACCTTCTGCCCGTTCTTGATTTTTTAGACCTCGCGATAGGGCATTCGGCGTATTATCTGGAGCAGGATTCTTCGGGAAATTTAAAAACCTTCGTGGACGGCGTGAAATTAGCTTACGGCGAATTCGTTAAAATATTAAAAAATTACGGCGCCGAAGCCGTTGAAACCTCCGGGAAAAATTTCGACGCCAATTTTCACGAGGCGGTTGAAATGGTCGAAGATTCGGGCAAGCCGGACGGGAAAATCATCGAAGAAAAAAGAAAGGGCTATGTTTTCAAAGACAGGCTGTTGAGGCCTTCTATGGTATCCATAGCAAAATCTAAAGACTCGCATTAAATAAACTTATATATTTAAGATATAATTATAATTATAATAAATTAAAATTTAAAAATCATAAAGCTTTAAGGAGAATTCAATCATGGGAAAAGTAATAGGAATCGATTTGGGAACGACAAACTCTTGCGTTGCGGTTATGGAAGGCAAAGAGCCCGTCGTAATAGCAAATTCGGAAGGAACGAGGACGACGCCTTCGGTCGTATCCATAAGCGACAGCGGCGAAAGGCTCGTTGGCCAGGCCGCCAAAAGGCAGGCGGTTACTAATCCGGAGAACACTATTTATGCGGTTAAAAGGCTTATAGGCAGAAAATACGATTCGCCGGAAGTGCAGGCGTTTAAGAAGGTCTGCCCTTATAAAATCGTTCCGAGCGAAAACGGAGACGCATGGGTGGAAATAAAGGGGAGAAAATATTCTCCGGCGGAAATTTCGTCCATGATATTGACTAAAATGAAAAAGACGGCCGAAGATTACCTCGGCGAACCGGTTACCGAAGCCGTTATTACCGTCCCCGCTTATTTTAACGATTCGCAGAGGCAGGCGACTAAAGATGCGGGCAAAATAGCCGGATTAGACGTTTTAAGGATTATCAACGAGCCTACCGCATCTTCTCTCTCCTACGGCTTGGACAAAAAGAAGGAAGAAAAAATAGCGGTTTACGATTTGGGCGGAGGAACTTTCGATATTTCCATACTAGAACTCGGAGAGGGGGTATTCGAAGTTAAATCTACCAATGGAGACACATTCTTAGGCGGAGAAGATTTCGACCAGAAAGTAATCGATTATATAGCCGACGAATTTAAAAAAGAACAGGGTATAGATTTAAGAAAAGATAAAATGGCTCTCCAAAGGTTAAAAGAAGCCGCGGAAAAGGCAAAAATAGAACTTTCGTCTTCTCTCGAAACCGATATAAATTTACCGTTTATTACGGCGGACGCAAGCGGACCTAAACATCTTAATATGAAGCTTTCCAGGGCAAAGCTCGAACAGCTTACCGCCGAATTAATCGACAGGTCTATGAGTCCCGTTAAAACGGCGTTGAAAGACGCGGGTTTGTCAACCTCTCAGGTCGATGAAGTCGTGCTTGTCGGAGGACAGACAAGAATGCCTAAGGTACAGCAGTCGGTTAAGGATTATTTCGGAAAAGAACCTCATAAAGGGGTTAATCCGGATGAAGTCGTAGCGGTCGGTGCGGCAATTCAGGGAGCCGTTCTTAAAGGAGAAGTTAAAGACGTCCTTCTGCTGGATGTTTCGCCGTTGTCGCTCGGAATAGAAACCCTCGGCGGCGTTAGCACGAAATTAATCGAAAAAAATACGACTATTCCTACCAGAAAGAGCCAGATATTTTCGACCGCCGCCGATAATCAGCCGGCGGTTACGATAAACGTCCTGCAGGGCGAAAGGGAAATGGCTTCGGACAACAAGAGCCTTGGAAGGTTCGAGCTGACGGGGATACCGCCCTCTCCGAGAGGAGTTCCGCAGATAGAAGTTACGTTTGACATAGACGCCAACGGAATAGTCCACGTTTCGGCAAAAGATTTGGGAACGGGCAAAGAGCAGTCTATCAGAATCACCGCTTCAAGCGGATTGTCCAAAGAAGAAATAGACAAAATGATTAAAGAAGCAGAACTTCATAAAGACGAAGATTCTAAAAAGAAGGAACTCATAGAAGTAAGAAACCACTTAGACGGTTTGGTCTATTCGGCGGAAAAAACGTTAAAAGATTCCGGAGACAAAATAGAATCCGCTGACAAAATGGCCGCCGAGGAAAAAATCGCGGAGGCTAAAAAAGCCCTTGAAGGAGACGATGTAGATTCAATAAAACGCATAACCGAAGAATTAGAAAAGCTGTCGCATTCCATAGCCGAAGCTATTTATAAGAAAACCGCAGCCGAAACGGGCGGAGCGGGCGCTGGAACAGGAGCCGCGGGACAGGCGGAGGAAGGACAGGCTAAACCGGCGGACGAAAACGTGGTAGAAGCCGAATACGAAGAAGTAAAAGACAAAAAGAACGAATAACAAATAAAAAAAATAACAATAACTACAATTATAACTAATAATAAATAGGGGACGGAATTAATTCCGTCCCCTTAATTAAATTAAACTATGGCATCCAAAAGAGATTATTACGAAATTCTGGGAGTAGAAAGAGAAGCAAGCGCGGACGAAATAAAAAAAGCATACAGAAAACTAGCCTTAAAACATCATCCTGATAAAAATCAGGGCGACGGAGATTCCGAAGAAAAATTCAAAGAAATAAACGAGGCATACAGCGTTTTGTGCGACGAAGAAAAAAGAGCCGCTTACGACAGGTTCGGTCACGAAGGCATGGGCGCTTTCGCTTCCGGCGGCGGCGGCGGATTCGGATTCAGCGATATATTCAGCGACTTTTTCGGAGATATATTCTCCCAGCCGAACAAAAAGACCAGACGGAGGAAAGGGGAAGACCTTCGTTACGGCGTCAGGATTAAGTTCGAAGAATCTTTATTCGGAATATCCAAACAGATAAAATACAACAGATACGAAACATGTTCTTCATGCGAAGGAACGGGCGCAAAAAAGGGAACAAAAAGAGCAGCCTGTCCTGTTTGTAAGGGAACTGGGGAAATAAGGCAGCAGCAGGGATTTTTTTCTATATCCAGGACATGCTATAAATGCAACGGGGAAGGCGAGATTATCGAAAATCCGTGTCCGGTTTGCAAAGGCGAAGGCAGGGTCATAAAAGAGCGCAAGCTGGATATAAAAATACCTGCAGGCATAGACGACGGCAACAGGCTTAAAGTTTCGGGAGAAGGTTCGTCCGGACTTTTCGGCGGACCTAACGGCGACCTGTACGTCGATATTACCGTCGAACCGCACAGCGTATTTAAAAGGCAGGGAAATGATATATACGTTTCGATGCCGGTCAGCTTCTCGCAGGCCGCCTTGGGATGCGAAATAGAAGCGCCGACGGTGGACGGAAAATCTACTTTAAAAATATTGCCCGGAACGCAGAGCGGAACGCAGTTCACGCTTAGAGGGAAGGGGGCGCCAAGGCTTAACGGAGGCGCAAGGGGAAACGAATATATAAGCGTCGTCGTTGAAACCCCGACGAACCTGACTCCTAAACAAAAAAGACTTTTTGAGGAGCTCGCAACCGAAAACAAAGAAGAAACGCATCCGTTAAAAAAATCTTTTATGGATAAGATTAAATCTTTTATATAGCTAAAGTCATTGCGAGGCGTCGAAGCAATCTCTTTAACCGCTTATAAAACGTATATCTTTTACGGTTATGCTTTTATCTAAGCCGGTTGTTTTATCTCCGGAAGAAAAAAAATAGTTTATCTTTTTTATAAATTCTTCTTTGATAAATCCAAGCTCGAATATTAAAACCGGATTTTCGACGCTGACCGTTAAAACGTTTTTATATAAGGTTTTCGGCCTGGTTTTTTTGCTTATTTCTTTTCCGCAGATTGATTCCCAGTGTTCGTATAATATTAAAGCGCAATAGTCGGATGCGCTGAGTTTATTCTTTAGCGCGGACAAAAGAACGTCCTTTAAATTTAGTTGTTGATTTAATTTCATTATTATAATATTATTGCTTATAATACAAAAATTTTCAATGAATTAAATCAAACTTAATTTAATAACCTATGGATATTAATTGTCCGTATTGCGGGGCGTATTACGAATTAGACGATTCATCGCTTCCCGAAGGCGACATTAAAGTAAAATGCAGGGTATGCTCCAATGTTTTTATGCTTAATAAAAACTCCGGAGCTTTTAAAGAAGAGCCGCTTTCCGCTATGCAAACGCCGGTTGAACCCGCACATTCGCCTTCGCCCGCTTCCGGCTCCTCATCTTTAGATTCCCCAAAACATTCTGTTTCCGATGATTTTATGCAGTCTATTATGTCCGAAATCAACAGCGCGGTTGCCGAAGAAACAAGCGGTAAAAATAAAAAAGATTCCGGTTCGGGCTTTGTTTCCGCGCCGTCCTCTCCATCTTCCTCTTCATCAGGCGGAAAGGGCAAGGAAAGCAAGGGAAGGACTTCCTCGTTTCAAATTATAATGCTTATAATCTTGGCCGTTCTGTTTTTAATAGCCGCCGCATCCGCCCTTGTTCATTACAATATAATAAATATCCCCTTTCTTCCTTCCGGCGTATCGGACTTTTTATCTTCATTCTAAAGATTGTTTAAGCCGGCGTTTTAAATTTTTCTATCGGAATATAAACCGAAACGGTCGTGCCGCGGTTTTTTGCCGACGATATATCGATAAAGCCTCCGTGTTCATGCATTATTTTCTGGCTTACCGCAAGGCCGAGTCCGCTTCCTTTTTCTTTTGTAGTGAAAAACGGAACGAATATATTATTCATATCGTTTTTGCTTATTCCGCAGCCGTTGTCTATAAATTCTATTTTTATAAATTTGGGATTATTTCGGGTATAGTCTAATTTCGTGGTAATTTTTATCGTTCCGCCCGCCGGTTTTGCCGCCGCATTTACCGCATAGACCGAATTTTTGAGGAGATTTAAGAATACCTGAATAAGCGCATTCTCCGAGGCGAATATTTTAGGCAGGCTTGGGTCGAATTCTTTTATAACATCTATATTTTTTGCGGAAAGTTCAGCCTGTTCCATAATTATTATTTCATTGATTATTTTATTGATATTTACGGCGGAAGTTTTTATTTTATGTTTTTTAGACAATGCCAGAAGTTCTTCTATCAGGTTATTGATTCTCGTCGATTCTTTTATTATTATTTCGAGAAAATTATTCAGGTCGGGTTCGTTGAATTTTCTTTTTAAATAAGCCGCCGAAGCTTTAATTCCG
>JAJXZU010000057.1:0-6911 GCA_021779895.1 bacterium | reverse complement strand
ATAATTATATGTACGATTATATATATACATATATTATATGTCAATAAAAAAATTAACAATTTGCGAAACATTACTATATTTTAATTCTATCCCTAAATTTATAATTGTCAATTCACGCTTATTTTTTCAATATTTAAAAAAGACTTGACAAGTCTTAATTAATTTTATAAAGTGTAATTTAACAGTTAATTTAACATATATATTAACAAACAAAATGACCGTAAAAACTCCTTCTTCAACCTCCCCTTTTTTAAAGGGGAGGTTTTTAATAACAATTAACCGTTTGATAAAAACGAGGGACTTCTTATGAAAAAAACGTCTTCTTTTATTCTTTTAATCTTTTTCATTTTATCTTCATCCATTGCTCTATTTCCGAAAAAAAGCCGAGCGATTCCGCCTTTTGCCGAAAAATACCACTTTGCGTGCGCCGTATGCCATACCGTTTTTCCCAACCTTAACCCGTTCGGAAGAGCGTTCTGGCGAAACGGCTTCAGGCTGCCCAACACGACCGGAACATCTGCCGATTCTACGCAGATTGCCGAATGGTTATCGCTTCCTAATCCGTGGCCTGTTCCTCTTTCCGTAGCGACGTGGATTCAATATACGCATGCTACTAACGAGAACATTCTTCCCCAAAACGTCGGGATGGTAATGTCGTCCGATAACAACACGGATAATTTTAACGTTGCAAGCATGATAGACTCCGGCGGAACTTTCAAATTATATAATCCCTTTACGGATTCATTATCCTACTTCGTTATGAATAATATAGGAACGGGAGTTCCGTTCACTAATGCGCAGACGTGGGCTTCTTTAAACGATTTAGGCTGGAGCTGGGGGGTTAAACCGCATTTGTTGAATTTAAAAATCGGCGAGCCTAATACGGCGGGTCCTTATTTTTACAGACAGATGCCTATGTTTCTTCCGTCATACTCCGATATGAACGCTCAAGGACTTAATATAGGTTTCGATACCGAAGGCGGCAAGCTGATTAATCATATTAGCCCCGGATTTGAACTTTACGGAACGCCGGGGTATAATTTATGGTATAAATTTACCGTAACAAACGACCAGGGCGCAGGCTCTTCGGGGATGAATATGTCCGGTATGCAGTCTTCTTCGTCCGTCCGCTCAAACGCCGAGGCTTATTCCTATTCCCTAAAAGAATATCTCCAGTTAGAAAACGGCGGACAGCTTGAGTTAGGCTATTACGGGGCTGCTGTTTCCGAACCCGTAAGCGGTTCTCCTAACTGGATTTTAACGGGTAGCGGAAAATCGATGCAGGACGCCTCGACCGTTTGGATAAATCCCGTCATGGTTAACGGTTTCGATATAGATTACGCCTTTCCGGATTATATGAGCGAAATCGGGATGACGGTTTCCCATCAGGAAGATTTTCATCCTTACGGAAACCCGTCCCTCCCCGCTCAACAGCTTTGCCTTCCGCAAAATAATACTTCGGTGTGGATGACCATGATGAACGGAAAACAGATGAACGGTTTTCCGGGAGATAGCGCAAGCGGCATATGCCCGGCTGGTTATACTTCCTACGGAAATACTAATTCGTCAAACGGCTACAGCGCCATCGACGTTTACGGAATGGCGTCTTTTATGAATAATATGTACTCCGGTCTTATGCTTATGGCGGAATATTCGGTATATCGGTGGGACAACAAAGAACTTCAGGAAGCCTATAATTTCGATTATAATTCAATGTCGGCTGCGCAGTATGCTTACACTTCCGCTAATATGCTTGAAAATTACGGGAGCGAATTATACCAGAGCGGCTATTACGCAAATAATTCAGGGGTAATGAACGAAGGCGTAAACTGGGCTTTGACGCTTTCGGCTACATACAATATTGCTTATAACTCTTATCTTTATGCGGTTTATCTGCTGACAAACCAGCCCGAAAACGATATGTTCGGAACCGGAATAGCTTTTGCGTTTTAGATGTATAATAATACTGCTATAATATAAACTATGCTTATAATAATTTTAAGCGTCTTTATTACCGGTCTTATAGGGGGGGTAGCCCACTGTTATTTTATGTGCGGCCCTTTGGTTTTCGGCTACTCTTCCAAAGACACGGAATTTATGGACAAAAATAGATTTACTAAAACCGAGAAAAAAGCATATCTTTTTTTATCCAATTTTTTATTCACCTTCGGAAGAATCACGGGATACGGAATAACCGGCTTTATCGCAGGAGCAAGCGGGTCGTTTATACTATTAATTACAAAGACATCCGTTTTCAGGGGCATATTCGAAATATTAATCGGATTGACTTTAATACTTATGGCATTCAGTTTTGCCCCGTTTATTAGATTAAATTTTCACCCGGAAAAATTAATGACGGTATTTTCGCCTTTGTATTTAAAAATGATAAATTCCAAATCGAAAAAGCACGTCCTGCTCTCCCGTTTTATTTTCGGAATTATGATAGGTTTTTTACCGTGCATGCTTTCCCTTACCGTGGCGATAACCGCGGCAGGCACTATGTCCGCATTTTACGGAACTCTCGTTATGGTCGCCTTTGCCTTAGGAACGGCAATTCCTTTGAATACTTTTGCGTTATTATCCGGAAGGCTCTACAATAAACTTAAAAATTCCAATTCGAGAACATTGCTCGCATCTTTGGCATCTCTCTTAGTGTTTGCCGTAGGCGTGCTGTTTATACTGCGGGCGCTGTCTTTCGGAAATTTTATAAATCTGGGACATTCATATTTAGTCAATAATATACTTATGATTTAAAAAATTAAAACTGCAAAGGGGGTATTTTATGCATTCTTGTCCTAAAAGATTCAGATTAACATTAATCTTATTTCTTGCGTTTGCCCTGTCGGCTGCCGGCTGTTTTAACGGGGCGGCAGACTCTTATGCGCTTAAACCTTTTTACCGCGTCAATCATTCCTGGGGATATACGTTTAAAACCGTTATTGCGCCGGATACCGTAAAATTTCATAAGTTAAAATTTACGCTGTTCATTGCGAAAAACGGGAAGCCCGTTAAAAATTTCAGGGGAAAAATTTCCCTTTCGATGCCGGGAATGTATATGGGTAAGAATATCGCAACTATTCGTCCAGTAAACGGCGCGCCCGGAAAATATACGACATATATATATTTTACTATGGGGGGCTTATGGAAAATAGATTATATTCTTTTTAACGCCAATGGAAAACTGCTCCGCTTTTTCAACGAACTTAACGTAAATTAAAATTTCATATGCGAAATTATCTCGTCGAACGACCTTATTTCTCCGCCAAATCCTTTTTTAAATTTTTCGGCATCGTTCTTTTTTGCAAAAACAAGAATGGGCGGGGAACAGCAGGGGATAACCTCCGTCTTAAGCAACAAAAAAGCGTTTCTCAAGTCCAAAGGGTTGCCGTATATAAAATCGCGCCCCATTATGGAACTTAAGGAATTTAAATCCGCAATGGTATGAACCGCCGCCATAACGGCGCAATGCGCACAGCAGAACTCTTCTTTTTTTCCGGCCTCTTTATAATTCACGGTAACTTTAAGCCTCTCGTCCGTAATCTGCTTTGAGCATATGCCGCATTTAACCGGCAGAACGGAAACAGCCGCCCCCTTTTCAGCGGACGGCGAGCCTGCGGGATAAGGAAAAAGCTTATTGAAAGTTTTGGAAATTTTACCTTCGTTTATAAGAGCGCGCACATACCTGTAAACGCTCATTTTGGATATACCGAGCAATTCGCTTATCCCCGCAACCGTATCTGATTTTCCGGTTTTAATTAATTGCTGTATCCTTTCTTTCTGCGAGATTTCTTCGGTTTTTATCGGTTTTGACCTTGCGCCCTGTTTTATTTCCTTTTTTGCATTCATAAGATAATTATATATAATGAAATTTATGAATGCAAATAAATCGATACTTTAAATCTCGACAAAAAGGAAAAAGTCAGGTCTAATTTATTTCCGCAGTATAGAAGGCACCCTGAATATCCCCGAAGGATTCCTGACGGGAATTGCGACGACCTCTTTGCCGGTGCGGACGTTGAAGACGTTTACCGAATTGCCGAAATAATCCGATGCGTAAATCAGCCTCCCGTTTCCCGAAAAAGCCATGAACATTATTCTTCTTCCGGCTTTTATGTTTTTTACGACCCTTAAATCCTTAGCGTCTATAAGGGTTAAATAGTTACGGGCGGAACCGCTGTAATTGACGGCTATCGTTTTACGGTTCGGGGAAAATATTATAAAGATGGGATAGCCTACGAGCTTCACGGAGTTTGTCTCTTTTTCGGTTTTTAAATTAACCACGACTATCTTCTTTTCCCCTACGGCTGGAATATAGGCGCTGCCTTTATATACGGAATAAATGCCGTAATGGGGTATCTGATGTGGAAAGCTCCCCTCTTTACCGTAATCTACTATGCAGTATTTTAACGTTTCTAAATTTAACGCTCCGAACTTTTGTCCTATCAGGAAAGCCGCTATGTAATCGTGTCCGGAAACAAGGGCGTCTATCGGAAATTTCCCTATATGCCTTATTTTTTTTATAACCTTGAAATTATTTAAATTAACTACCCATATCTGGTCTTTATCCATAAGCTCGAATATGAGATAATGCTTGTAAAACTCCACCCCTATATTTCTGGAGCCTGTATAGAGCGCCTTCAATACCTTAAATTCCTTGTTCAGGACTACGACGTTTCGGGGCTTATAGTCCGCCACGGCTATAAGGTTTTTAGAAAGGCAGAAATCCACGGTATCTTTCGATACCTTTTTTTGCAGAACGATTTTATCGTTTGCGGGGTTTATTTTAGAAATATAGCCGTTTCTGCTTATCGCGTAACCGTAGCGCTTTCCGAAATAGATTATGATATGCGTTCCGTTTCCTATATGCTTTATTCTTCCCGTCAATCTGCCTTGCGATATAATGCCTAAAGAGCCGCCTGCCCTTTCTACGACGTAATACTTGGAGGCTAAAGCGTTTTTCAGGGGGATGAATATAGCGGCAAGAAATATTGCAAACCATACCGCATTGATTATTAAACCGTGCAAACCTGCTATATTTAATTTTCCCGTTATATTTTTAATATGCGTCATTTTAATCACCCTTTATTTTTTTATATTTTTTAGTTTTTATTCAGTTCCCGTGCCTCCAAAAATTCCTGTTTCCGGAATCTTTTATAAAAGCTGTCAGAGCTTTAATCTCCTGCCCGGTTAAATCGAATTTTGGCATAGCGTTATACTTATATCCAAGGCGTTTTGAGAACCCTGCCGGGTTCGATAGCTGAGCTTTAATTCCCGCAGAGTTTAAATGCGCCGCTATATAAGAAAACGAAGGGCCTATGGACCGAAGCGCGGGGTTATGGCATCCCCAGCAGTAGGTAAAATAAACCTCCTCGCCGAAAAGGGCGGCATCGTTCATCCTTTGGTAGTTTACGTAGTTGTATTTTCCTATGACGCCGTTAGCAGGGATGTTCTTGATTATTCTTAAAGGGTCAGTATTCATAACGGCAAGTTCTCCGTCCCTGCCGTAAGCGCTTATATAGGCAAGCCTTTCGTTCCCGGAAAACTGCGTATGTATGACGATGGCGCCTTTTTTTACCGTGAACTTTTTAACTTTGAAATTATGTTTATTTATAAGGACTATACCGTCCGAACTGTTATCTGCCCAGAGATATTTAGTATAAGGATTGGTCTTTACGAAAAAACCGGGGCCTCCCGTATAAATATTTTTTATAAATTTCCAGTCATACATGCGCCATACGGAAACATAAGGCTTAGTTAGGTTGGTAAGGGCAAAATAGAACTTCCCCTTATCGAACCAGAAAGCCGCCCCTGCGGGATGCGGTATCCCGTATGAGGAACGGGAATAAACTACCATTTTTTTCTTAAGGCTGAATACGTTAAGCCTTCCGCCTTTAAAAGAACCTCCTACCGCATATTCGTCTAAAGGGTCGACGAAAAAATCCTGAAACGGGACGGGGATTTTATAATAAGATACTTTTAACGTATTTGTGTTTAATATGCCTATAACGGGCTTATACATAAAAGAAAATACCGCCCTGTCGTTTCTGAACAATCCGTATATTACGGATATCCTGTGTTTTAACGGTATTATTTTTACGGGTTTTAGATTTTTTGCGCTTAATACGGCGATAGACTCGGGCAGCCGGCAGGCGGCTAAAACGTACCTGCCGCCTTCGGAAAGTGAAATATTTCTTAAATAGCGGCAGGCCCTTACTTTGTAAATAAGCCTGCCCGTATAAAAATCGTACTTGCCTATATATCCGGTATCGGAAGGAAGATACAGATATCTTCCCGACGGGGAATATTTCAACCCTCCGTGAATATTGCCGAAATTAAACTCGTTAAATATCTTGGCCCCTTTCATTATCCAGACCTTTCCCGTTCCGCCTTCAACGACTGCCATGAGGTTTTTGACGTTGACGGGGCGGTTGACGCCGGGTTTATGTTTAAACGCACTACCGCCGGCGTCAACCTTTATCGGGGAATGAAATAATATAAAAAAAATAAAAAATATCGCCGTGAATATTATTGCCAATAGTAATTTCATAAGCTTTTATGCAATCTTAAACATCCTTACCATATTGGACAAATCCAAAGCCATTCTCGCAAGTTCTTCCGAAGAGGCTATGACCTGTCTCGAACCCGCCTGAGCGCTGTCCTGCGCTTTAATGATTTCTTCGGAGGACAGGGATATTTCTTCGCTGACCTGCGACTGCTCTTCGGAGGCCGTGGCAATCTGCGTTATCATCTCTTTCAGTTTGAGCATTAAAGAGTTTATATTGGATATAGCTTCGGCGGACTTTCCGGCAATCTCCGCTCCTTTGGAGACCTCTTCCTGCCCTTTCTGCATAGAGGTAACGGCATCCTGGGTGTTTCTCTGGATGCTGAGTATCATGGATTCTATCTCTTTT
>JAJXZU010000174.1:0-6951 GCA_021779895.1 bacterium | reverse complement strand
TTTGCCGTTTAAATTTTTTGCGCTCTCATAGTCGTAGCCGAAAGGCTTTTCTATGACGATTCTCGAAAAGCCGTCTCCTTTATATTCGTATGACGTAAGTTTCGCGTTGTTTATGCCGTCTATTACATTGATATAAACGCTCGGCGGAGTGGAAAGATAATAAACCACATTTTTAGGCATGTTATATTCTTTTGCTTTAGATGCTATAAAAACGCCTAATTCACGATAGCTTGAGTCGCCGTTATATTCGGAAGTCAAATAAAATACATGCTTTGAAAATTTTGAAAATTCGTCTTCGTCTATAGGTTTTTTTCTGCAATTTACGTTTAAGGAATCAAAGATGGTCTTTCTAAAAGCACCGTCGTCCTGCTTTGTCCTGGCAAAACCGACTATGAAGAAATTATCGGGGAAAAATCCGTCTTCCCATAAGCTGTATAATGCGGGAAATATTTTTATGTGCGCTAAATCACCGCTTGCCCCAAAGATTACCATTACGGAAGGTTTCATTTCAGCCATTTATTCGCCGCCTCTGCTCTTTTTTTACATTAATATATTGAACTATAGGAATAATATTTATTTTTCCAGTATAACTCTTGCCGGAGCGCCGTTAGAATCTTTTATCTTAACAGGAAGGGCGATAAGTTTGTAAGCGCCTGCCGTAACGTTGAACAAATTTAACCCTTCTATAATAATAACCCCTTTTTCGAGAAGCGCTTCGTGCGTATCATGTCCTACGTGATATCCCTCTATAGAAAGATAATCTATGCCTACAAGCACGACTCCCTTTTCAACCATATATTTGGCTGCTTCAGGATTTACGCAAACATAATCGTTATGAAAATTCCGGTCGCCGTTATTAATCCATTCGGAATTTTTCGTCTTAAAAAGAATCCTGTCGCCGTTTTTTATATTTAACGGCTCAAGAAATTCCTTGGATATAGCCGATATGCGGGCAGGCACGTCTATTACCCTGCACGGACCTATTAATGTATCAAGGTTAAATTTATCTATTCCTGCTCCGTTCTCGATAAAGTGTTTAGGCGCATCCATATGTGTTCCGGTATGCACTCCGCAGGTAATTTTGCTATTATTGGAAGCGGCGCCTTTTTTAATATCCGAATAAATTTCTATTTCTATAGCGGGATCGCTCGGCCAGTGCAGCATTCCGTTTTCTATGTCCATACTGACGTCTATAAACATAATAAATACCTTAATCCTTATAAATTCGTATTATTTATATATCGGATGCCCGCCGAACTGATGCCTTAACGCCGCCAGCATCCTTGCGGCAAACGAATTTTCCTGTCTTGACCTGAACCGCATAAATACGGAATCCGCCAAAACCGGAGCGGGAACCGCTTTGTCTATAGCTTCTTGAAGCGTCCATCTTCCTTCGCCGGAATCATCTACTATCGGCTTAAGATTGCTAAGTTCAGGGTCTTCTTTAAGCGCGTTATGCGCAAGTTCTAAGAGCCATGAACGCACTACCGATGCATGATTCCATAAATCGGAAACCTTTTCTAAATTTATGTCGAAATCGCTGGCTTTCATAATCTCAAAACCTTCCGCATACGCTTCCATCATACCGTATTCTATAGCGTTATGAACCATTTTTACGAAATGTCCGGAACCATGGGGGCCTGTATGCAGGTAGCCGTTTTCCGGCGCAAGCGTTTTAAAAATAGGTTCGCAATGTTTAAAGGTTTCGTCTTCCCCGCCTATCATAGAACAGTACCCGTTTTTTAATCCCCAAATGCCCCCGCTTGTACCGCAGTCCATAAATTTAATATCTTTTTCGGTACAAATTTTTGCTCTTCTCATAGAGTCTTTATAATATGAATTGCCGCCGTCTATTATTATGTCTCCTTTTTGCGCATATTGCAGAACTTCGTTAAGCATATCGTCGGTAGGCTGGCCCGCGGGAACCATAAGCCATATAACTCTCGGAACCGGAAGTTTTTTCATAAACTCTTCAACCGAGCCCGAACCTATCGCTCCTTTGTTTATAACCATCTCTTCTTTGGAAACCGTCCTGTTAAAAACAACGACCCTGTGCCCGCCTTCCAAAAGCCTTAACACCATATTCATTCCCATCTTTCCAAGACCTATCATTCCTATTTCCATTTTGCAGCCTCCTGTTTTACAATTAGCATATTATTTGGAAACGCCGTTACTCAAGCTTTTTCCTACTTCCCTAATAATATCCAGCGGTATAGGCATAATCATAGTCGTATTGTTGGTCGATGAAATTTCGTTTAGTGTTTGCAAGTAGCGCAACTGAAGAGCCATAGGGTTTTCAGATATAATTTTAGCCGCGTCGCTCAGTCTCTGCGCCGCCTGGAATTCGCCGTCGGCGTTGATTATTTTAGCCCTTCTGTCCCTTTCCGCCTCTGCCTGCCTTGCCATTGCCCTCTGCATATCCTGCGGCAGGTCGATTTGCTTCAGTTCTACAACGGTAACTTTTATGCCCCATGAACCGGTATGCTTGTCTAATATATCCTGAATCTCCATATTGATTTTTTCTCTTTCCGACAAAAGCTTGTCGAGTTCCCCCTCGCCGCATACGCTTCTTAAGGTTGTTTGGGCCAGTTGAGATACGGCATAATTATAATCGTAAACCTGAACTATGGCATTTAAAGGATCTACCACTTTATAATATACAACCGCGCTGATTTTTAGGGTTACGTTATCCTTTGTAATAACATCCTGCGGCTGAACGTCTAGCGTAATTATCCTAAGCGTTACCCTGACCATTCTGTCGATGACCGGCCATAAAAGTATTAAGCCCGGACCTTTAACTCTGATTGCCCTCCCTAACCTGAAAATAACCGCTCTATCGTATTCGTTTATAATTCTTACGGCGTTTAAAATTACGATTATGGCAACGATTATTATAACCGCAAAGAAAATCGAACCTGCATCCATATAACCTCCAAAGTCTTTAAAAAGCTTCACATACCTGTTTACGCATGCCTTTCGATATACGAAAGCAAACGGATAAGCAAAACATCAGGTGAAGCTATTAATTTATTTTGCACTTTTTACCGGTTTGACTTTAAGCCTGAGCTTATTATCTATTTCCGTTACGACCGCCTTCGATCCCCTTAATATCTCATTATCCGAAAAAGCGGTCCATAATTCGCCGTTAATAAGAATCTTGCCTTCCGCTCCTTCTTTAATATCCTTGGCAACTTCTCCTTCCTCGTTTATTAAAGTAGATTCGCCTATTTTCACTTTAGTTCTATAAGCTTTATATCCCAAATAAACAAAAACAGAAACAAATACCGTTAAAGTAATATAAGTAGGCAGGACAATCCTTATGAAAAAGGCGGGGACGGCGTGCATAACAGAGAAAAGAATAACGGTTCCGACTACAAAAAAAATTGCGCCGGCGGCGGTAAATACGCCGTAACTCATCGCAAAGAAATCCGTAACGACCAATACAAAAGCAAAAAATATTAAGAGGTCCGCTAAATAAGCCATATTAAAATCCCTGATAATTTAAATAAGAATATTTTATTTTTGCCGCAAACTTATAAATAAAACTTGGTTGATACAGATATTATATACCAATTTTTTAAATTAATTTCTAAAATATAATCCTCTTATTTTTTTCATATCTTCCCATGTTTCTCTTTTAGCGCTCGGATTTCTCAATAAATACGAAGGGTGATACGTCGGTATTACCGTTATGCCTTCATAATTAAACTCCTTGCCTCTTACCGAAGATATTGCGCCTTTATCGTTTCCGATAATAAATTCGGTAGCGAATTTTCCAAGCGTGCAAATTATTTCGGGTTTGATTATTGAAATCTGCTCCTTCAGAAAAGGAACGCACAAAGCTATTTCATCATCCATAGGATTTCTGTTATCGGGAGGTCTGCATTTTATTATATTCGCGATATAAACGTCTTCTCTTTTTAAATTTATAGATTCTATTATTTTGGTCAGAAGCTGGCCCGCCCTACCAACAAAAGGCCTTCCCGTATTGTCCTCTTCGGCGCCGGGAGCTTCTCCTATAAACATAAGTTTGCTTTCGGGACTGCCTTCTCCGAAAACTATACTCTTGCGCGCAATGCTTAACCTGCATTTTACGCATTCGTTTACTTTAACGTCCTTTAAAAATTTTAACATATCCGATTTCGAAGCCTTGGAATCCATTTCGATTTTACTCCCGTTTTCGGTTTGAAATCCTGTTTTGGCTTTCATATTGTTTTTTAATGCGGACATTACCGTAAAACTTTCTTTATTATCTGCAATAAAAGATTTTACATCTTCGAAAAATTGTTTTAATTCGATTTCTTTCACAGTTTTAAGCCTAATTTGAAAGCTTTCAAATTATTTTCTGAGCCTTTTCCTTTCTTCAGGATATTTTCTATAGCGGCAATATCTATAGGAATAACGGCCTTTGCAAAGAGAGCGCCTAACGCTATTATATTTTTTTGCGTAAGCGAATTAAAATTTTCCAAGGAAATCGCATCGAAATCATAATAAAATATATTTTCGGTTATTTTCATTAACTCGGAAACTATAAAAGATATTTCGGGATACGAGGTCTGCCCCATTCTGACGCTTATAGGGATATATGGAGTTTTATTGAAGATTACTATCGAATTTTTATTTAGATAACACGCCCCCCTCAGAGTTTCTAAAGGCTCTAACGATATAAGGGCATCCGCGCCTCCCGATTCTATCATCGGGGAATGCATACTTTTTCTCGGGTCTTTCATTTCGGATTCGTTTTCGTAAAATATATATTTTACGAAAGTTTCGACATAACCTTCCCTCTGGGCGCCGCCTCTTCTTTCCGAGCCTGACACATCCTGCAAATCCGAGCTTAACGCGGCATTTTTCATTACCGTTCCCATTGTTATAATTCCCTGCCCGCCGAGACCGACTATTGCAATATTGAATTTTTTCATATATTATTTTTTTTTGTTACATTCATACATTAATCCGGACTTCGTTAGTATCTTCTTCCGCAGATTTAACTTCTGCTCTCTGCCGTAATTTAAATTCGGTTTTTAAATCGAATTCGACTTTGCGTATAGCGCCGTTGGGGCATATTTCGCAGCAGACGCCGCATTTTACGCAGGAAGCAGGGTCTATATAGTAATAATCGTTTCCGGTTTCTTCATCTTTCTTTAAAATAATAGCAGGACATGCAAGTTCGATGAAACATTCGTTACATTTTACGCATCTCGATTTTTGAATCTCGTATAAAGATTCTCCGGCTTCCGTAAATCCGGACCCTTTTTTATTTAAAATCTTATTTCTTCTGGCTTCCTGCAGAATACATTCCCTTTTAGCAATTATCACTTTCACGCCCGGCTCTTTCAATGCGCTTTTAATCTGGGACGCAAATCTTTTTACGCTGTTTGGATCAAGGCTTTTTACGTAAGAAACGCCAAGAGATTTTACTAAATCTTTTAAATTTAAAACATTTGCGGAAGGTTTTCCGTCGATATCTTTCTGTGTGGAAGGGGTCTTTTGATGCCCCGTCATAGCCGTCCAGCTGTTATCGAGAATAATATAAAGAATATCGGAGCCGTTTTGAACGGCATTAAGCAGAACCGGAATTCCCGAATGATAAAAAGTCGAATCGCCGACGAGGGCTATAACTTTTTTCTGCTTGTCGAAAATACTTATCGCCTGGCCTATCCCTAAGCCCGCGTTCATACATGTAAGAAAATCCATTGCATTATAAGGGGGCAGAAGACCTAAAGTATAGCATCCTATATCGCCGGCAATAACGGCTTCTCTTTCTTTCCCCTCCGTATTAGAAAAACCGACGGCTTTAAGAATAGAGTAAAAAGTCGCGCGATGGGGACATCCTATGCAGAACGTTCCAGACCTTTGAGGCAGTTTATCCTTCAATTCTTTATCTTTTTTAACGGCAAAATCAAAATAAGCCGGAAGAGGTTTCTCGAAAAAATTGCTTATTCCGATAATAACATCGTCTATCGTCAGCTCGCCGGTCTGCTTAAAAAATTCTTTTCCGTAAATAGCGCCTTTAAATCCCAATTCGTAAGCAATTTTTTTAATCTGAAATTCCAGAAAACCTTCCGCCTCTTCGACTATAACTACTTTATCGAGGTCTTCAAAAAATCTGCCGATGAGTTCGCCCGGCAGAGGAAATGTGAAACCAAGTTTTAATATTTTATGGTCATAAATACCCAAAATATCCAGCGATTCCATTAAATGTGCATAAACGACGCCTGAAGATATAAATCCGATTTTAGACGAACTTCCGTTGATAATTTTATTAAATTTCGATTCTATGAGGTATTTTTTTAAGAGTTCGTTCCTTTCTAAATATTTAGCATGGTTTCTAACCGCCATACCGAAAAGGTTTAAATAGTTTTCGGGGTCTTTCTTAAAATCTCCTTTAATGTCCGACCTGTCTCTTAAATCCCCGAAATAAAGCGCTCCCGCATTATGGCATAGCCTGGAGGGAGCCATTAAAACAACGCCGAAAGAAAATTCCTCCGAGATGTCGAAAGCGTCTTTAGTAAAATCTTTCGCCTCCTGAATATTAGAAGGCTCCATTATAGGCATATAATTATGCAGGCTGTACCATCTGTCGTCCTGCTCGTTTGAACTGCTTGGAGCGCCTGGGTCGGACCCTATGGCAAGCACTAAGCCGGCTTTTACTCCGGTATATGATAAAAACTGGGCCGGCTCGCTTGCAACGTTAAGCCCTACGTTTTTCATAGCGCAGAGCGACCTTATACCAGACCATGAAGCGCCTATGGCGCCGTGAAGGGATATGTGTTCGTTTAGACTGAATTCGGTATATAAATTTTCTATACTGCTTTTATTTTTATCGAGAACGGCGATAATTTCCGAAGCAGGCGTTCCCGGATACATAGAAGCATAGCCTATGCCGGCTTCTAAAGCTCCGCGCGCTATAGCTTCGTTTCCTAGGACTATAGCCTTGTCGCCTTTAGT
>JAJXZU010000134.1:0-6963 GCA_021779895.1 bacterium | reverse complement strand
GATAATAAAAATTTATCATCCGAGAATGTCCGGAGGCGGCTGTTCTTTAACGACGCCCCCGCCCTGGATTATCGTTTCAAAGGAAAAACCTGAAGATATAGCCGACCTGGAATCTTACAAGCCCTTAATAAAACCGGCGAAGAAAGGTCTGTTTAAGCGTATCTTTCTTCTTTAAGCGGGTCTGCGCCGTTGGAATAGCCTCTTTGCTCCCAGTACCCAAGCTCTTCTTTGTCTAAAAAGGTAACCGTTTTTACCCATTTTGCGCTTTTATATGCATATTTATCGGGAATAACTAAGCGCACGGGAAAACCGTGTTCCGGCGTTAAAATTTTCCCCGCATATTTTAACGCAAATAGCGAATTGTCTTTGAGCAAAAAATCGGTATCTACGTTTGTGGTATAACCGTCGTAAGAACCTATTAAAACATATTTTGCATTCTTAAGGGGTTTGACTATAGCGGCGAGCTTCCGCGACAAAACGCCCTCCCATTCCGCCGATTCTTTAGTCCAGCCGGTAACGCAGTGAAAGTCGTCGGTTACTTTATCGTTACCGATTTTTACGATATCTTCGTAAGTGAAAACCGCCGGATTTTCGACCAACCCGTTTATGACAAGCCTGTAATCAGCAATGCCTACATTTGGGATATATCCTAAATCAAGTTGAATCAAATCCTCTACTTTTTTTTGGTTTGGCGGAATCATATAATTTTATTAAGAATATTTTCCACAATAGCTTTAGAATTTTCGCATATAAACATTTTTCTCATATTTTCTAAAGACCTGCCGTGCGCGTCCTTATCCATGGAAGATACGCAGTCTTCTACGATTACCGGATAAAATCCCCGGTTTGCCGCGTCTCTTGCGGAAGATTCGACTCCTATTTCCGTTGCTATTCCGGTAAAAATAAGAGTATTTATGTTCCTGTTTTTCATCATCTGCTCAAAATAAGTTCCGATAAATATGCTTGCCGCAGGCTTCTCGAGCAGTATATCTCCCCCTTGCGGCGCTATATCTTCGAGAATATTTCTGTCGCTTGAACCCTTCGCCATAAAATCGGGAAGTTTTGCGGGATCGTCAACGCCGAAACGCCTCATCATGGCATAATACGACCACGAAGACCTGAACTCTTTCGCCGCCGGGGTTATAAGAGTATATACTATGGGAATTTTACCCCTTAAGGCATTTATTAAATATTTCATATCGGAAACAAATTCCGTTTTATTATATATTCTGGAAACTAATCCGTTTTGAACATCCCACACTACAAGGCATGAGCGTTCCGGATTCAATATCTCTTTTAAATTTTCATAGATTTCGACGCCGTTTGCTTTTTTCATAAGACCTCCTAAAAGTAATTAATATCATAAATTGCAGTATTAAGTATTAGATTAAATAAAATTACTTTTTCAATATTTAGATTTAACCGTTCAAGCGGTTTTATAAATATTTCTATTTATTAATTCTTCGCTAAGTTGCCATAATTTTGCTCTTATATCTTTATCATAGGCTATGCTTTGCGGTTTTGCAATTTTTGAATCGCTGAAATATTTTCCGGTTATATTTTCTACGTCTTTGGAAGTAGCTAAATAAACGGAAGTCTTGGCTCCTTCCCGCAAACCTCTGCCGAAAAATCCGCCAATCCCGCCCCATCCCGCCCTTAAAAGTTTCGTATTTATGACTCCGGGATGCAGGCAGTTTACCGTAATATTTTTATCTTTTAGTTTTTCGCT
Organism: bacterium; assembly: GCA_021779895.1. GTDB lineage: Bacteria > SZUA-79 > SZUA-79 > Acidulodesulfobacterales > Acidulodesulfobacteraceae > Acidulodesulfobacterium_A. The sequence goes on along the minus strand of JAJXZU010000134.1, from coordinate 5,234 downwards.
TAATTCAAAGGTAAAAAGAATATTGCAGAGCTTAGAAAGGCTGTAAGCTCTGTGTCCGTCGTATTTTAGAGGCTGAACGAGGCTGTCGAAATCCATTTTTGAAGCGTGCGCGGTCGAACTTACGTTTATTATGCGGGCAGGTTCGGCATGTAACGGTTTTATAACAGGGAGGAGATTTAAAGTAAGAAAAAACATTGAAAGATGGTTTATCTGAAACGTCGCTTCTATGCCTTCGGGAGACAGTATATAATCCTTTAAATAAACGCCGGCATTGTTTATTAAAACGTCTAAATTGCCGTATCTATTTTTAACCTCTTTGGAAAATCTTAGAACTTCTTTTAACGATATTAAATCGCAGACAAAATAATCCGAATTTTTGCCGCCCGTTAAAGCAGAAATTTCTTCTACGGTTTGTTTACATCTGTCCTTGTTCCTGCCGTGAATCAGCACGAAAAAACCTTTCTGCGCCAGAATAACGGCGGTCTGTTTCCCTATTCCGTCTGTAGAACCGGTAATAAGAACGGTTTTCATAACTTCGCCAGCCTTTCCGCAACGATACTTCTCACGCTTTCGCTTTCGTCGTCCTGCATTAAAGGCAGATATTCTTCCGGAATTCTTCTTGCCACGGCTTTTCTCACCAATGCTTCTCCGTCTTTTATCATATCCTTTAAGTATTCCGGACTTATTCTTTCGGCGACTTTAATCCGGACGATAGGCTCTTTGTCGCCTGTTAACGAAGGCAGAAAAGATTCGTCTATTCTTTCGGCTGCGGCATGCCTTACCCAGAAAGATTTATCGTTCAGCATTTTAGGCAGTTCTTTTACGTCTATTCTTTTTGCGACGATTAAACGAACTTCCTTGTAAGGATCGTTTATAAGAGGTGTTAAATTTTCAGGCGGGATTCTCGAGGCGACTTTATATCTTACGTTTTCGTCTTTATCGGTTAAAGCATGGATAAGATAAGCAGGTTCAGCCCTGCTTACGGCATCAAAGCGTTCTTTAAAATCGCCCGTTTTTAAAATATTTATAAATTCATCTTCGGTCATTTTATTCTTAACCAATAAATTTTAATAAAATTATATTTGTTATATTTTAAATTATACCTAAAAAAATCGAATAATGAGATATAATTTAATCATAAGAAAATAGGAGAATAGAAATTATGCTAAATATAAAAAGAATTTACTACGAACCGTCGGATGAAGACGGCGTAAGAATATTAGTTGACAGGTTATGGCCGAGAGGCGTTAGCAAAGAAAGAGCAAAAATAGATTTCTGGTTTAAAGACATAGCCCCCTCTAACGAATTGAGAAAATCGTTTCATGAGGCGGAAATAGATTTTAAAGAATTTAAAGCAAAATATTTGCGTGAACTTTCGGAATACGGCCGCAACCGTAACGCGCCCGGTTCCCTTAATTCTATTGCCGAAATAACAAGGCTGTTAAAATCTTCCGGGAAAAACATAACCTTACTATACGGCCTAAAAGACGAAATAAACAACAATGCCGCAGTTCTGAAAGAATTTATATTGAAATCCGCATAGCGGGTTTTATAATTAAAACGGGCTTTCGAGTATATAAATTTTATTTTTTTTATATTTAAACAGATAAAGGGGCTTTTTAAATCTGCCGCCGGTTAATTTACTGATTCCGCAGACCCCTTTAAACGTTTTAACTTTTAGAAGGGCGCGGTAAAATTGCATTCCTTCGCTATTTTCCGAAAAACCTTCGGCTTTTTTCTGCCGCATATAATTAGAATTTAGATAATTATAAGGGCTTTCGGAAACTGCGGCATGACGGGAACGATTCGCCTTCTCCGCCGCTTTAATTATTATCCCTCCGATATCGTATCCCTCGGCGCTGAGTATATTGGGCATTTCGCCGTATGTATCTTTATATTCGGAATCGAATTTCTTAACGATTTTATTATCGTCATGCTTGAAAAATCCGTCCGGAAAAATTGCGTTCTGCATATAAAATCCGTACTTTTCCATAAAAGGCCTCGAATCTAAAGAACTCAGCCCAAATATAGGAAATCCGGTAATATTATAATAAGCGAGCTGGGTTAAAATAAGTTCGAGCTTGGAAGGACTGCCGATAACGAAAAGACCGTTAAACGGTATATCCGGCTTCGACTTAGTTATGCCGTGCATAAGGTTGTAAGGAGTAATGCCGAGCTGTGCCTTTTCCGCTTTAGACACGTGCGTACTGCCGATATTGTTAAACTTGACTATCGAGTTAAAATTATAAAAAAAATCGACCGTTTTATCGGCGTATCCGGTAGAATTAATAACATTTACGCCGTATTTTCTTGAAAATAAATTTATATAAGACATAATTTTTAAACCGTATCCGCCGTCCGGGTATATCGCCGATACGGACCTTATGCCTGTATATGCGGCATATTTAATTTCCGTTTTTATCTCCTGCCTTAAAGTCATTCCGTAGCTGAAAACAAAGGGGGATAAATCTTCTTTGGCGATGACGGGCGAAGGGGTTATTACAGGAATTTTAAATTTGATCGAATCTGATGCAAAGTATTTCAGCTGTCCTTCAAAAAGAGGCCCTATCACGGCGCTCGCATTTTTTTTGGACAAAGAAGCGAACATTCGACCGACGTTGCTGCCGTCCGCGCCGGACGGCAGGTTGATTATCGAGTATTTTATATTCAACCCGCCCTGTTTATTAAGGCTGAGTAGAAGCCCGTTTATAAACTGCTTTGTAAAAAATGCAAATCTCCCGCCGGTCGGAAGCGCCAATGCGATTCTTACCGCGTTGTCTTTACTCCGGCCGTTTTTATTTGCAATGGTTTTTCCGAGGGACAATGAAGGAAATAAGAAAACGGCAAGAAAAAATATTGTAACTGCCTTGGCAAAATGAGTTTTCATTTTAGACGTTCCGGTCGCTGTTTTTATAAATTTAAAATAGGATTAACAATATCTATTTATTTATACAACTAATCGTTATAACAGTCAACCTGAATTGCCTAAGACTAAAAATAATTATTTTATTTTTTTCTATTTTATCTTATTATTATTTTCATGAATATTGAAGATTACAGATTATATCTTAATTATAGAATAATTTTAAAGGCCAAGTCGGAGGGTCTTTTAAAAACCGCCGGAAGGAAAAACGACATCGCGGACGATAATTTCGAAAATAACGATTTTTACCCTATATTAAAACGGGGAGCGGAAAATGAAATTAATTTATTGCATAAATTTAAAATAAAACCCGTAAAAACAAGCAGGTTAATAAATTATTACGGTAAAAAATCCCTTTCTCCCGCTTTGCCGCAATTTTTACACATATGCGGCCAAGCCGATTTATTTGATGACGGCGGTATTTTAGAACCGAAAATAAGGTCTGCCCGCGGTATTTTTTTAACGTCGTCGAGATTCGAAGGCGCAAAAATCTATAAGCCCGGAGCGGATATTTTGAACAATTTATATTTATATCTTTCCGACGGCCGCGGCAATCCAAAATTCGATTTTATCTGCACGGGCACAAACAGCGAAGCCGAGATAGAATTTATCCGAAAATTTTCGGGAAATTTTTTATTAATAGTCCTGCCGTCAAACCCTCAGTTAAATTTAACTGCCTTAAACTTAAATAAAACTGCGCCCGGTTTGTTGCATATTTCAGCATTGGACCCTTTTTCTAAAAATTCAAAATACGGCTTTGCTTTAAGGAACAGCCTTGCTTTTCATTTATCGCGGGAAGCCGCGGTATTATATCTATCCCAAAAAAGTTCTTTATCCGGCCTTATTAAAAAATTTCAAAATGCCGGCAAAAAAGTAAAAATATTCGACGGGGAGCGCCGTTCCGGTTCGGCTGTCGCTTTTCCGGTCGAATCCGGCAAGAATACAGCCGGGAATAATATACCGGGTCACAACGCAATTCAGCAGTTTATAATAAATTGTTTAGAAAAAGAAAATATTGCTATTGACAATTTATTAAAACTAAGCAATATTAAATTAAATGCGGACGAAAAAGAGACCGTAAAAGCGATTTCGACGCTTGAAATGAATTGCGAAATAGAAAGACGCCCTGGAGGGATTATAAAAAAAATATGAAAAATCTTGTTATCGTCGAATCTCCGTCAAAAGCAAATACTATAAATAAATACTTAGGGTCCGGCTATACCGTTAAGGCCACAGTAGGACATATAAAAAATCTGCCGAAAAGCTCTATCGGCGTGGATATCAAAAACGGGTTCGAGCCTAAGTACGAAATCATAAAAGGAAAAGAAAAAACCGTCGAAGAAATTAAAAAACTTGCGAAAAATGCGGATACGGTTTATCTGGCTCCCGACCCTGATAGGGAAGGGGAGGCGATTGCATGGAACATAAAAGAAATTATAGACGATATCAAGGGCAAAAAACCTGAAATAAAGAGAGTGCTCTTCCACGAAATAACCAAAGATAAAGTTATCGACGCAATCGAAAATCCTACGGCTTTAAATAAATCCATGTACGAATCTCAAAAAGCCAGAAGAATATTGGACAGGCTCGTAGGTTATAATCTAAGTCCGTTCTTATGGGAAAAAATAAGAAGAGGGCTTTCTGCCGGAAGAGTTCAATCCGTAGCGTTATATTTAATCGTAGAAAGAGAAAAGGAAATAAATGCTTTCGTGAAAGAAGAATTTTGGACAGTAAAAGCTCTTTTCGATATAAAAAACAAAGATAATAATTATTCCGCAAGCATAGAAGGGGAACTCGTTAAAATAAACGGCAAAGAACCCGTAATAAAAACGGAAAAAGAGGCCGACGAATTAAAAACAAACCTTCTTAAGATAGGCGGCGGTTATGAAATAACCGATATAACCAAAAAACAGGCATCGAGAAAAGCGCCTATTCCTTTCATAACAAGCACTCTTCAGCAGGAAGCGGCAAAAATATTAAGGTTTCCGGTAAAAAAAACAATGTCGGTAGCCCAAAAACTCTACGAAGGTATAGAACTGGGGGCGGTTGAAGGCGTCAGCATCAAGCCTATAGGACCGTTAGGGCTTATTACGTATATGAGAACGGATTCCACGAGGGTATCTTCCGAGGCTGAAGGGCATGCTAAGCAATTTATTCATAGCGCCTACGGTCCCGATTACGTTTCGGGTAAAGGAAGCATAAAGAAAAAAGCAAAGGCGGCGGACGAAGGGAAAAAGATACAGGATGCACATGAAGCGATAAGGCCCACCAACATCTTATTGACGCCCAGAAAAATTAAAAGCTACCTGAC
>JAJXZU010000166.1:0-6998 GCA_021779895.1 bacterium | reverse complement strand
ATCTCAGGTTCTCGTCGGGAAAAGAGGTAAAGCCGGCGCCGTCAAATTTGCAAAAACGGGAGACGAAGCCAACGAACATGTACAGGCTTTAATGGGAACGGAAGTTTACGGCGAAAAACCAGTAAGCGTAATACTGCAGGAAAAAGCATCCATAATAAAAGAATTATACGTAAGCTTTACATATTCTTCAAAGCCGAGGCGTCCCGTATTCGTAGTTTCGCTTGAAGGCGGAATGGACGTCGAGGCGCAAGACCCTTCTAAAATATTTACTTTTGAAATAAATCCGCTCGAAGGACTATTCCCCTATAAGGTTAGAGAATATTTGATTGAAATAGGACTGCAGGATAAACCGGTATTAAGGCAGTTGTCCGAAGTTATTGCAAATATGTATAAAGGGTTCTGGAACTCCGAAGCAAGGCTCCTCGAGGTTAATCCTTTAATTATTGCCGGAGACAAGGCAAATCCCGATAAACAGAAGGTTCTTGCAATAGACGCCGTAACTATGATAGACGACGATGCAAGAATAGCGCCTTCAAAAATATATACGGCAAGAGGCGCAATGGGAAGGCCTCTTACGGAAAGAGAGAAAGCGGCTCATTTGATAGACAGGGACGACCACAGGGGAAAAGCAGGTTCTTACGTCGAATTAGACGGAAATATAGGAATGATGACGTTCGGCGGCGGCGGCTCGACTATCACGGCGGAGACTGTTTTTGCCCTTGGAATGAAGCCTGCAAATCTTACGGATATCGGCGGAAATCCGCCCGCGGAAAAAATGAACAGGATATCTAAAATTATTCTTTCAAAGCCTGGATTAAAGGCTGTATTGGTATGCGGCGGAACGGCAAGCAATACTCGGATAGACGTAACTTTAGGAGAAGGTCTGGTTTCGGCTATAGAAGAAATGAAAAAAGACGGAACGTTTCCCGAAGGATTAATATGGGTCGTGAGAAGAAGCGGTCCGGAATATCAAAAAGGCTTGAAAATGCTTAACGAATGTTTCGTAAAAAATAATATAGAAGGGGTTATATACGACTCCGAACTTCCCCTTACGGAAGCCCCCCAGAAACTTTACGAGATTTTAAAATCTAAAAATTTAATATAGTTCATTAAAAGAATTAACTGGAGATTATTTATATGAAAGGCACTAAATTTTTAAACGACGGCACAGGCGTTATAGTAATAGGCATTACCGGAAGGGAAGCTTCCCAGGTCGTTATAGAATCCGAAAAGTTATTTCCGGGCATCGTAAAATGCGGAGTTACTCCCGGAAAGGGCGGAACCGTTCTTAAAGAAGAATGTCCGGTACCGGTTTTCGATACGGTAAAAGACGCCTTAAAAGTCAAGGAATTAAAAGAATCCGTAAATACCGGCCTTATATACGTTCCTCCCACGTCTGTTCTGGATGCGGTTTATGAACTGATAGACAACGGAATTAAACTTATGTATATAATTACCGAACATGTTCCTATCAGAGATTCCATAATAATATACGAACTTGCGAAAGAAAAAGGCGTTACCGTGGTCGGCGGAACGTCTTTAGGATGCTATGTTCCGTCGGTTGGAAGAATCGGCGCTATCGGCGGCAAAGACCCGAGCATTGCATTTAAGGACGGTTCTATAGTCGTTCTTTCAAAAAGCGGCGGGCTCACCGTTACTACATCGGAGATGTTTAAAAGAAGAGGCTTCGGCATTTATATGGCTCTGGCGGTAGGCGGCGACGTTATAGCCTGCACTACTTTTGCCGACGTTCTGCCTGAACTGGAAAAAAACAAAAACGTCCAGGCATGCGTCATAATGGGCGAACCGGGCGGTACATACGAAGAACAGGTTGCCGAACTTGTCGATAAAGGCATATATACCAAGCCTTTGGCGGTGTTTGTCGCAGGCGTTTTCCAGGAGATGATGCCTGAAGGCGTTTCGTTCGGCCATGCCGGAGCGATAGTAGAAAGAGGAATGGGCAAAGCAACCAACAAGATAAAAATGCTTGAAGAAGTCGGCAAAAAAACCGGAACAATCAAGGTCGCCAAATTTTACCACGAATTGGTCAACTCGCTTATTTCGCTCGGAGTCAAAAGAGATTTCGAAGACGGTTCGTCCGACGATGTCAAACCTTTATACAGTACTTTGAAGTAATTGTTTGCATATTATTTATTATAATATAAATTTTACTCCCTTAGTTTCTTCAATACGGTTGTCGAGGCTAAGGGATATTTAATTTAAAAGTTAAAAAATAAATTTAAATTAAGGAGCGTTCATTTTTATGTCTGAAACAGTTTCCCAAAAAGAATGGCGCAGCGCCATTACGTCTAATCAGGACGGAAAAATACTTATAAGAGGTTACAATCTTGACAATTTAATCGGAAATAAATCTTATGCAGAAGTATGCTTTTTACTTTTAAAAGGCGAGCTTCCAAATCAAAACGAAGCTAAAATGCTCGACGCCATCTTTGTTTCATGCATAGATGCGGGCATAGCGACGCCTTCCGCCGTAGCCGCAAGAACGGTATTTTCCGGGGGGAATTCTCTTAATGCTGCCGTTGCCGCCGGAGTATTGACTTTAGGCGATGCCCACGGAGGGGCCATAGAAAAAGCCGCCAAAATGTTTCAGGATTATTTGAAAGGCAAAGAGGGCATTAAAGATGCCGATATAAAAGAAATTGCGGCAAACATAGTTGACGACGCGCTCAAAAACAAAAAGAGACTCGCGGGTTACGGACATAAGCTTCATACGGTTGACCCGAGGACGAAAAGGCTTTTAGACGTCGCCGCAGGGCTTAATTTTGGAGGCAATTACGTTAAGCTGGCGGTTGGTATAGCCGATGAATTCAGGCTCAAAAAGCCCGAACAGAAGCTTCCCCTTAACGTTGACGGTTGTATCGCCGCAATAATTTCGGATATGGGTTTCGATTACAGGCTCGGCAAAGGCTTCTTTATTATCGCCCGTTCCGCCGGACTCGTCGGTCAGGTTTTCGAGGAATGGATGAGGGAAAAACCTTTCAGAAGATTGGCTTCAAACCTTCACGAATATGACGGAGTGCCTGAGCGCGGTTTGTAAAAGAGTATAAAGTATTTAATTATTTCGCATTACCCTGTATTAATAAAAAGTATTAGACAATTATAAAAAGGTGTTGGAGTTTTTAATTCTAACACCTTTTTATTTTTATGATGTATATTTTATTATAAAAAGTGATTGACGGCATTATTTAAAATTGTTTGAATCCATATATAATATGTATGTATAATAAAACATACGTAATTAATTTATTATTATTTAAAAATAAAAATTAAATAAACAATACCGAAAAAGGAATAATAATGCATTATAAAAAAATGTATAAAATAATAGAATCAATAGAATGCGAACTTCATATCATAAAATTACTTGCCGATAAAAATGAAACCGATAAAATTATTTCATTTGCCGACAAAATTCAAAAGGATATAGATGCGCTTGTCGAATTAATGTTGAATTTAGAAAATAAACGATTTACGACTACAAAACGCGTTTGGGCTATTTTTCAAAAAATTTAAAATTGTGTATTAATTCTATAAAATTAGATAAAGTTTTTGTAATGATGCCCCCTTTTTTATTAATAAGATAAATCCCTATTTTATATTCGTCATCCCCAAGTATTTTAAAATTTAATTTATTTTTTTGGTTTTCCTTTAAAACCGAAAGAGGCAGCATCGTTAATCCCATACCAGCAGACGCATAGGCAAGCAATTCTTCAAGAGAATCTAATTCAAAAACCTTATCGGGATATATATTTTTAGCATTAAGAAAATTTTCAAGACGTTCTCTATAAAAATATTCTTTTTTTAGGACTATAATATTTTTATTTCTAAAATTATCAAAATTAGTATTAGAAATTAAAGCGAGTTTTTCTTCAAAAATTGGTTTCAGTTCTATATTCGGCAATTCTATTAAATCTTGGATAAAAGCAACGTCTATTTCACTATTTAATATATTTTGAACTAATTCTTCCGTCGTGCCGGTAACGATTTTTATTTTGGATTCAGGATAATTTTTATGATAGCTTATTAGAATCTCATGTAATTTTATAGCGGTAGCGGTTTCCATTAATCCGATTGCGATGGCGGAGTTTTTTCCGTTAATATTATTTATAGCCTTTTCTGCTTCTTTTTCTAATATTGCAATTTTTTCCGCATATTGAAATAGGATTTTACCGTTAGGGGTTAAAGTTAGTTTTTTACCGCCGCCTCTATCGAATAAAACAATATTTAAATCAGATTCGAGTTGCTTTATCCTGGCGGAAATGTTTGATTGGACGCAATGAAGTTTATCCGCGGCTTTCGACATACTTCTTTCTTTCGCCGTAATATAAAAGATTTTTAAGTCCATATTTATTTATATATCATTTAAAGTGATAATAAATATCATTAAAAATTATTTGCTATTTTATGAAGATATTATATTATAAATATTGAATATAATAATATTAAATCATTATATATAAATATATTTATAAAATAAATAGACAAATAATTTTAAAATGCTTTCATATGAAAAATCAAATATATATAGGAAGACAATCCATTATAAAACAGGATAAAAGCATTTTCGGCTACGAAATATTATTTAGGCAAACCGAAGAAAACTTTGCGAACGTGACGGATAATTTATATGCGACCGCTAACGTCTTGGAAAATCTTTTTGAGGTGGGGTTGGATAGAATAATAGGCGACAACATAGTGTTCATAAATATTTATCCCCATTTTTTAGATAATATGCCTACAGATTTATTGCAAAAAGAAAAAACAATATTTGAAATACTCGAAACAAGTGAAATAAATGAAAAAAGTTTGTCTAAAATCGAAGAATTTAGAGATATTGGATATAGATTTGCCCTCGACGATTTTGTTTCAGACCCGATATGGGAACCCATGATTGAATTAGTCGATTATATTAAATTAGACGTTAGACAATATTCAAGAGAGGAAATAAACAAGATAACAAATTCTATTAAAAAGCATAAAAAGTACGAAATGAAATTTATTGCGGAAAAAATAGAAACTAAAGAAGAATTCGATTTTTTTAAAGAAGTCGGCTTTGATTTATTTCAGGGTTATTTTTTTCAAAGACCAGAGGTATTGACAGATGAAACTTTAAACCCCGATTACAATAACTTATTATCTTTACTTAAAGCTTTTCAAAATTATGACAGCATTGCAAAGGTAGAAAAGCTTTTTAAAAATTCTCCGGAATTGGTATTTAGGCTGTTTAAACTGGTAAATTCAGTAAGTTATACATTCTCGGCTAAAATATCTTCGCTGAGGCAGGCGATAGTTATATTGGGCTACGATACATTATATAAATGGCTGCTGACGATTATTCTGGCAGGGAAAAGCAAAAATAATCCAAAACAAAACCCGCTCCTTGAATTGGCAATAATAAAAAGCAAAACCATGGAAGACATGTTTAAATATTTAGGCGCAGGCGATACAATAGCGGATAAAGCATTTTTAACCGGAATATTTTCGTTAATACCGGCAGTTTTTCAAAAACCTATAGGCGAAATATTAGAATATTTAAATGTTGATGAGACCATATATAAAGCCTTAGTAGAACGTTCCGGAGAACTGGGCTATGCGTTAAATTTGATGGATGCTTTGTTTCAGTCGGATTATGAAAGAGGAAATTCAATCTTATCTAATTTTGGAGAGAGGATAACATTAGGCGATATATTGAAAATAAATATGGATGCTCTAATATATTGGGAAGATTTAAAAAATAACGCCTTATAAAAACACGATGTTAACTATATAGATAACTCTGAATTAAAGATAGTCAAATGTTAATTGATTTGATTTATGGTTTGTTAAGTTGCGAATAAGGGGTGATATTTGCTATGGCGGTAAATGGACTTGCGTCGGCAGAATTGAGGGAAGGAATTGCACATTTTTTTAATACCGCAAAAAAATATGAAAGAATCAACAGGCATAATGAAGCAGTAGTTGCATATACTAAAGCGATAGATTTAAACCCGGATTACTCCCATGCCTATAACAATCGCGGACTTGCCTATGCAAAATTAGGCGAATACGAAAAGGCTATCCGTTTTTACGATAAATGCATAGAATTAGACGGCGCGTGTGCGGAGGCTTATAATAATAGAGGAAATGTTTATTTTAAGATGGGGGAATATAAGAGCGCCATAGTCGATTACACGAAAGCAATTGACCTTGACACCGATTATATAACTGCCTACAGGAACAGAGGTTTTGCTTATTTTAAAATAGCAAAATTGGAACGTGCAATAGAAGATTACGATATAGTTATAAAAGCAGAACCCTCTAATGCAAAAAATTATTATAGAAGAGGGAATGTTTTCTTAGAATTTAAAAATTATCTTAAATCTTTTTCCGATTTCAATAAATTTATAGAATTAGAACCAGATAATGCAGAAGTATACTATAAAAGAGGGAATGCTTTAGAAGGACTGAACAAATATTTGAAGGCAATCGACGATTACGATATGGCCGTAAAACTTAACCCGCATTATGTTGAAGCATATTATAGAAGAGGAAAAGCTTTTCGTAAACTTAAAAATAATTTAAAGGCAATTGAAGATTACTATAAAGCAATAAAACTTGAACCTGGTTTTGCGGATGTCTACCACGATGTAGCCGATATAAATTATCAATTAGGCAATTTTCAAGAAGCTTTTAACGCTATCGATAAAGCTATAATATTAAATCCCGATAAAGATAATTATTACGAACTTAAAGCCTGTATTTTTCATAAAAGCGGAGATTGTTTAAATGCTATTAAATGTTATGAGAAGGCTTTAGAAATCAATCGTAATAATTCAATATATTATTACCATAAAGCCCTTACGGAATGCAAATTAGGTAATATTAAAGAAGCTGTTGAAGATTGCAGTAGGGCTATAAACATCGATTTGGATAAATATTTATATTATTTATTAAGAGGTAATTTATATTTTTGTCAGCAATTTTATCAAAAAGCCCTA
>JAJXZU010000215.1:0-7049 GCA_021779895.1 bacterium | reverse complement strand
CTTAAGGGACATAATAAAGAGAATTATATCACATTTTTTTTCTTTATCATAGTTTATGCCTGTTTAAATTACCGTATTTTGTTTTATGATTTTTTTTCTTCTTTTGAAATGAATTCTATAAGCCCTAATGGACTTGCATCTCCGGCTCTGTACCCTGTTTTAATAATTCTAACATAGCCTCCGGGCCTATCGACAAATCTCGGCCCTAAATCCTTAAAAAGTTTTGTCGTTGCATTCTTGCTTCTTAGCCGTGAGAATGCAATGCGCCGTCTCGCCGTGGTATCAGATTTTCCGAGAGTAACTAGCTTTTCAACGTATGCTCTTAACACTTTTGCTTTAGGCAAAGTCGTTTCGATTCTTTCGAACTCGATAAGAGAAGAAGCCATATTCCTTAAAAGGGCAGCCCTATGTGACGATGTTCTGTTTAATCTTGTTTTGATTTTTCCGTGACGCATTTTAACCTCTGAATATATAATTTAACAAATTATTTTTCCTCTAACTTCATCCCGAAGCTCAACCCCATGGTGGATAAAACTTCTTTTATTTCATTAAGGGATTTCCTTCCGAAATTTTTCGTTCTAAGCATTTCTCCTTCGGTTTTTTGAACCAGTTCATAAATCGTTTTTATGTTTGCATTTTTAAGGCAATTTGCCGACCTGACGGAAAGTTCAAGCTCGTCGACGTTTTTAAGTAAATTCTCGTTTACATGGTTTTCCGAAGGTCTTTCCGTTTCCGGCTGAGCTTTCTTTTCGTATAACTGGTCCATTTCTTCAAATGTAGCAAAAACCGAAATCTGATCCTGTAAAATTAAGGATGCCGAAGTAAGGGCATCTTCCGGAGTTATATATCCGTTTGTATATATTTCCATTATAAGCTTGTCGTAATCGGTAATTCCTCCGACCCTTGCATACGATACGTCCATTGTAACTTTTTTAACCGGCGAAAAAGAAACGTCAAGGGAAATTGTTCCAATCGGCGCATCTTCCCTGATATTAAGCTCGCTTGGGACATATCCTCTTCCGCCCGTTACAAGCATTTGAGCCTTGAAACTGCCGCCTTTGGCGACAGTTAAAATCTTTTTTTCTTTATTTACCACTTCGACGTTCTGAGATGTCTTGATATCGGACGCATAGACGTCTCCTTCCTTATCGATATCTATATATACGTATTCAGGCTCGTCGGATGTTATATTAAAATCTATATCTTTTAAATTTAATATAATCTCGGTTACGTCTTCCGTTATGCCCGGTACTGAAGAAAATTCATGGGATATTCCTTCAATTTTAACTTCCGATATTTTATATCCCGTAATAGAGGATAAAAGTATCCTGCGAAGCGCATTGCCTATAGTTGTTCCGAAACCCCTTTCTAAGGGTTCTACAATAAGCTTTCCGTAATAATCGGTATATGTGTCCTTTTCAAATTCTATTTTCTTTGGCTTGATAAGCGAAAGCCAATTTTTTTTCATATTGCCTCCAAAAAATTATTATTCGGCGCTTATTTAGAATAAAGTTCTACTATAAGCTTTTCATTTGCCGTCGATATAATTTCGTCTCTTTCGGGAATACTTTTTAACGTCCCCTGATAAGATTCTATATTGGCCTCGAAATATTCCGGGCGGGTTTTTCTTACGGCAGACTCTAACGAATTTTTTATAATTTCGCATTTTCTGCTTTTTTCGCAAATAGTTATCTGCTCGCCGGGTTTCAAAACATAAGACGGTATATTTACTTTTTTACCGTTAACTAAAAAATGTCCGTGAGTTATTAAAAGCCTCGCTAATTTTCTGGAAACGGCAAAACCCAACGTATAAACTGCGTTGTCTAACCTTCTTTCTAACAAAGAAAGCAGATTTTCTCCGGTGATTCCTTTCATTCTTTCCGCAGTTTTGTAAGTCTTTTTAAATTGCTTCTCCATTAGGCCGTATGTTCTTTTTAGCTTTTGTTTTTCTCTTAACTGTTCTCCATATTCGGATAATTTTCTTCTGATGCCCTTATGCTCTCCCGGAGCATATTCTCTTTTGTCGTAAGCGCACTTATCTGAAAAACATCTGTCGCCTTTTAAAAAAAGCTTCCCTCCTTCCCTCCTGCACAACTTACAAACCGGTCCGTTGTATTTAGCCAATTTTTTCACCTCGTTATTTCAATGTTACTTAATATGTAAATTTATCTAATTATAATAATAATCTAAAATATAAAAGTTAAACCCTTCTCCTTTTCGGCGGTCTGCATCCGTTATGCGGTATTGGCGTAACGTCTTTAATCAACGTTATATTAAAACCGGAACTTTGAAGCGCCCTTAGAGCGGATTCCCTGCCGCCGCCGGGACCTTTTATATAAACTTCTACGTTTGCGACGCCGTAATCCGACACTTTTTTTGCGGCCTGCTCGGCGGCAACCTGTCCGGCATACGGAGTACTTTTTCTCGACCCTTTGAATCCGCTTGTTCCGGAGCTTGCCCATGCAAGAACATTTCCGCTCAAATCCGTAATGCTCACGATAGTATTATTAAATGTCGATTTTATATGAGCAATCGCATTTTGAATATTTTTTTTATCCTTCTTTTTTTTAGGCGTATTCTTTTTTACGTTAGCCATTTATACCTCTTAGTATCCTCATTAAATTAATAATTATTATATATTACCGGTGCTTTATATTTTATTTGTCCTTATTTGGCTTTCGCCGCCGCTATAGTGGACTTCCTTGGTCCTTTTCTTGTCCTCGCATTTGTTTTGGTTCTCTGTCCCCTAGCAGGCAGTCCTTTCTTATGCCTTAAACCTCTATAGCTGCCTATATCTATCAGCCTTTTTATATTCATCTGAACTTCTCTTCTTAAATCGCCTTCGACTTTGAATTCGCTGTCTATCTGCTGTCTTATATTATTTACCTGAATATCCGTCAAATCTTTAACTTTAGTCTCTATAGCAACGCCGGCTTTTTCCAGAATGCTGTTCGACAATGCGCGGCCGATACCGTAAATATAAGTTAAAGCGATTTCTATCCTTTTATTCTTGGGTAAATCTATTCCCGAGATTCTTGCCATTATTTATCCTCCACATATTTATATATGCTAATTTTGTTATATCTTTTCAGCCCTGGCGCTGTTTATGTTTAGGGTTTTCGCAAATAATTCTTACGACCCCTTTTCTTTTTATAACCTTGCATTTATCGCAAATTTTTTTAACCGACGACCTTACTTTCACTTCCGGCTCCTTTTTATTTATTAGAAGGCAGATTTAGATTTAAAATCTCCCCCGTTATTATTATTTATTTTCCCCTGAAAATAATGCGCCCTCTCGTTAAATCGTATGGCGACAACTGAACTGTCACTTTATCGCCTGCCAAAATCTTAATGTAATGCATGCGCATTTTTCCGGATATGTGGGCAAGCACTTTATATCCGTTTTCCAATTCGACTCTAAACATTGCATTGGGAAGCGGTTCTACAACCGTTCCTTCGACTTCGATTAAATCTTCTTTATTAGACATAAATTTTCCTATGTAAGAATTTGCGGACCGTCATTCGTTATTGCGACCGTATGCTCAAAATGAGCCGACAACCCTTTATCTTTAGTAACAACCGTCCATCTGTTTTCTTTAATCTTTACTTTATAAGAAAATTCATTAACCATAGGCTCTATTGCTATTACCATTCCATTTTTTATCGGTACGTCGTTTGCCTCGATATAATAATTAGGAACTTGCGGGTCTTCATGCAATTTAAAACCGACCCCGTGGCCTACAAAATCTTTTACTACGGAATATTTATTCTTAATAACAAAATTTTCAATAGCCGCTGAAATGTCGTTAATTTTATTGCCGCAAACAGCTTTTGATATCCCTATATTTAAGGCTTCCTTTGTAATTTTCATTAAATTTAAAGCCGGGCTCGAAACATTGCCTACGGGAACCGTAACCGCGGCATCCGCATAATAACCGTTATAATAAATGCCGTAATCCAAACTTACTATATCTCCTTCCCTCAATTTTCTCTGCGAAGGAAAACCGTGTACTACTTCTTCGTTTACCGATACGCATACAGAATAAGGGAACCCGTTGTATCCTTTAAAAGCCGGTGCAGCCCCTGAAGATAATGCCTCCTTTTCCGCAACAATATCGTATTCTATCGTTTTCATACCCGGCTTAGTCATAGCCGATAATTCATTTAATACTTTATTTACTATTTCGCCCGCTTTTTTTATACCTTCTATATCTATTTTGCTTTTAAGATTAACCATTTCACCGGATTAAATATGCGAAATTATTTCGTTTTCTACCTCTTTAGGAGATTTTTCGCCGTTAATCCTGATTACTTTACCTAATTTTTCAAAATGCTCGACTAAAGGATGCGTAGATTTATGATAAGTCGCCAGTCTATTTTTAATGACTTCAGGCTTATCGTCATCCCTAGTTATTAATGGAACTCCGCAATCGTCGCATAACTCATCGTTTTTAGGTTTATTAAATTTCATATGATACACTTTTTTGCATTTCGGACAGACTCTCCTGTTTGTAAGCCTCTCAAGTATAGCTTCATCTTTAACGTCTATATAAATAACTTTATCTACTTCAAGGTTAAACTCTTTGAGCATGCCGTCTAATAAAACGTTTTGCGATAAATCTCTCGGGAAACCGTCGAATAGAAAACCGTTTTTGCCCAGATTCTGCTGAATATTAGCCTTAATTATCTTGGCGACTAAATCTATAGGAACAAATTCGCCCTTATCCATATATGATTTTGCAATTTGACCCAATTCTGTTTTCTTCTCTACGTTTTCTCTCAATAGGTCTCCTGTCGAAATCAATACAAAGTCTTTTGTATTGGCAATATTTTTTGCCTGGGTTCCTTTGCCGGCTCCGGGAGGCCCTATTAAAATATAAATTTTGCTTTTCATTTTTACTCCTTACTATGTTAAATTATTTTTTTGACGCTTTTTTTAAAAGGCTGTCATAATTTCTATATAATAAATGCGACTGGATCTGCACTATTGTATCCATAGCTACTACTACTACGATTAAAAGGCCGGTCCCTCCAAAATAGAACGGAACATGGAATTTATTAATTAAAATCGTAGGCAGGAGGCAAATCAATGAAACATATATAGCGCCGATAAAAGTTACCCTGTTTAAAATTTTATCTATAAATAACGAGGTTGACTTCCCGGGTTTAATTCCTGGGACGTTCCCGCCGTATTTACGCAGGTCGTCGGCAACATCATCCACTTTAAACGTAATTGCCGTATAAAAATAGCAAAAGAAAAAAATTAAAATAACAAAAATTATATTATAAAGAACTCCGTTAGGGTTTAAATACTCCGATACCCTCTCAAAAACGGGTACTTTAATAAAATTGGCTATCGTCGCCGGAAAAAGAAGAATCGACATCGCAAAAATGGGCGGGATTACCCCCGGCGTATTTACCTTTAATGGAAGATAGCTTGTCTGGCCGGAATACAGCTTTCTTCCTACCATTTTTTTTGCATACTGTATCGGAATGCGTCTCTGCGCCGACTCGACAAAAACAATAAAGCCGATTACCAAAATCATTAACGCAAGTATTAAAATTAGCAGCATTATATTAATTTCGCCTAGCTGGACCATTTTAATAGTATTCATAAATGCGCCCGGTATTGCAGCGACTATTCCCGCAAATATAATCAATGAAATGCCGTTGCCTATGCCGTGCTCCGATATCTCTTCGCCGATCCACATAACAAATATAGTGCCTGCCGTCAGAGCAATAACCGATATAATTAAAAAACTCATCCCAGGATGCATAACTACGGGGAGACCGTCGGGACTTCTCATTGCTTCGATTCCGTAACTTATCCCGATAGATTGAAATAAGGAAAGCAGTACCGTTCCGTATCTCGTATATTGCATAAATTTCTTTCTTCCGGCTTCGCCTTCTTTCTGAAGTCTGTCAAGGGAAGGCACTACCATGGGCAGCATCTGAAATATTATAGAGGAGCTTATATACGGCATAATACCGAGAGAAAATATGGAAAAACGCGCTAATGCCCCCCCTGTAAACATATTAAAAAGCCCGAATAAATTGCTGTTGGATGCGTTAAAAAACTGGGACAAGGCTACGGGGTTGACGCCTGGAGTCGTAATGTGGACGCCTATCCTGAACACTATAAACATTAAAAGCGTATAAAGTATACGGTTGCGCAGTTCAGGTATTTTTCCTAAATTTTCAAAACTTTGAGCCATTATTTTTATATTATCCTTACGGTTCCGCCGCTTTTTTCTATTTTTTCTTTAGCATTTTTAGAAATTTTATCGCAGACGACATTAATCTTGCGGCTAATTTCTCCCGAACCTAATAGTTTAAATTTGTTTTCGCTTTTTTTTAGTATTCCGCTTTCTTTTAAAATATTTATATCTATATTATCGCTTTTTATATTTTCAATAGCGGTAAAATTTACGATAGCAATCTGTTCCCGAAGAGGATTATTAAAACCCCTTTTAGGAACTCTTCTGCTGTAAGGCATCTGGCCGCCTTCAAATCCCGGCCTTACTCCGCCTCCTGCTCTTGCATTCTGGCCTTTATTTCCTTTGCCGGATGTCTGTCCGTGCCCTGAACCGGAACCTCTTCCGAGCCTTTTTTTATTCTTATTATTATGTTTGCCGAATTCGCTTAAATTAACCATTTAATTGTCTTCCTCTTTTACTCATTCTATAATATTTATTTATGATTTTTTTCTTCTTTTCCCGAGCTCCCCTTTATAAAAAAAGGAAGAAATGCATTTCAGCGTCGCGTTTGCCACATTATGAGGATTCGACGAACCGATAGACTTGGCATAAACGTTTCTTACCCCCGAAAGTTCAAAAATTGCTCTCATAGCTCCGCCGGCGATTATTCCGGTTCCTTCAGGAGCGGGCTTCATAAATACGTAACCGGCTCCGCTCTTTCCGTATTGCTCATGAGGGATTGAATTTTTATGAACTTTAACTCTTATTAAATTTTTCTTTGCCTGTTCTGTTCCTTTTCTAATTGCCTCCGGCACTTCTTTGGCTTTCCCGAGACCTATGCCTACGAAATTT
>JAJXZU010000084.1:0-7517 GCA_021779895.1 bacterium | reverse complement strand
CTCTTCCATATTTATAAAACTATATTAAAAGCCGAAAGGGAATACGATTTTTTTATTATATCCGACCACGGGCACACGCCGTCTATACCTTTCTCCGGATTAAACGGCGGTAAAATGCTGAAAAACGTGGTTCAGGATTATACCGGCGGCGATTTCAAAATTTATGAATTCGATACCGGTTATAACGCCGTCTTTAAAAGATTGTTTTTATATATTGGCGATTTTTTTAAGAAAGGAACGTGCAATAAAATTTTTAATAAATTCACCGGCAGGATTGGATTGCAAAAAGAAAATGAGTACGATGAAAAAATAGACTGGAGAACAACCGACAAAATAATTTATATTATGGATTCGGGACCGATGGCGAATATATACTTTTCGGGTAATACGCAAAGAATGTCCGTAGAGGGGGTAGAAAAAAAATTCGGCGGATTGATTGCAATGCTATCCTGTATAAAGGGCATAGGATTTATCGCGGGAGTTAATAACGGCGGAGAAACCGTTATTTACGATAATGCAGATAAAAAATTTTATGAATATTCATATTACTTGAATAACCGGAACGGTAAAAATATGCCCCCTACTATAAAACATATTGCGGGGGGATACCAAAATGTTAATGAAAGAGATGCCGTTTTTTTATCTTTAGAAAAATTTTCTAAATTCAAAAATGCCGGAGATTTAATATTATTCGGGGAATATGACGGCAGAAACATAATTAATTTCGAAAACCAGATGGGCGCTCACGGCGGTATAGGCGGAGAGCAAAACGAGCCCTTCGCCGTTTGGAATAAAGATACCCGTTTCGATTTCGGAGCGGTTAATAATTCTTGTAAAATTTACGAATTTTTGTATAATAATTATGTAGATTGATTTTTTCATTTTTAATAAAAAACAGTATAAATTCATAATATATGTCTGAATTAAGACAGGACCCGACAACAAGGGAATGGGTCATAATTGCTACCGAGAGAAGAAGAAGGCCTCACGAGTTCGGGAGCGATTTCTCGTCTAAAAAAGATAATGAGGCAAATCTTCAGGAATATTCCAAGGACTGTCCGTTTTGTCCCGGAAACGAATATCTTTCGCCTCATGAGACGGCGTCGTATAGAACGCTCGGAACAAATCCAAACTCTAAGGGATGGTGGGTAAGGGTTATTCCTAATAAGTTTGCCGCACTTTCCCTTAATTTCGAAGAAAATGCCCGGGTATATGAGGGGGTAAGGGCAGTTAATCCGGATTTTTCGGGATACTTTTTTCCTAGAGCTACGGAAGTTTTCAGAACGAAACCCGGAATAGGAGCGCACGAAGTCGTAATAGATACTCCGAAACACAATGAACAACTTCCGTTTTTTTCCGATAAGCAGATACAAGAGCTTTTTTTAATGTATAGGGAAAGATACTTGGATTTACGCGTAAATCCAAAGTTTAAATATATTATAATATTTAAGAACAGCGGCGCCAATGCCGGGACATCTATAGTCCATTCGCATTCGCAAATAATTGCCACTCCTGTAATTCCGCTTACTTTAAGAA
The DNA here is from genome assembly GCA_021779895.1 of bacterium. Lineage (GTDB taxonomy): Bacteria > SZUA-79 > SZUA-79 > Acidulodesulfobacterales > Acidulodesulfobacteraceae > Acidulodesulfobacterium_A. Next base: position 5,981 of record JAJXZU010000084.1, on the reverse strand, counting down.
ATAATATATCTCAAGCTAGATTTTATTACGACGAGGTTGGCAGATGCATATTCTGCGATATGATACAGGCTGAAATCGTGGATGGAAGGAGAATTATACTGCAGACGGCCGATTTCATAGTTTTTCACCCTTTTGCTTCTACGAGTCCGTTCGAAACCTGGATAATGCCTTTATCGCACGAACCGTGTTTTTCGAATATGTCAGCCGATAAAACCAAAGATTTAGCAGTCATAGTAAAAAAAATCCTTAAGGGTATGTATGATGCATTGAACGACCCGGATTATAATTTCGTATTTAACAACCCGCCGATAGCCGATGAAAAAGAGGATTATTATCACTGGAGTCTGAGGATTATCCCAAGATTAACTATGAAGGCAGGTTTCGAGATCGGGACCGGTATGTCTATAAATACCGCTATTCCGGAAGAAACCGCCGAATTTATGAGAGGTTTTTTAAAATTTTAAAACGATATAATTCCATAATTTTTGATTTAGACGGAACGCTGATAGATTCTTTCGAGGCCATTAACGATGCTTTCGATGCCGTATTTTCGAGATTTCAAAGCAGAAATATAACTTTCGAGGAGTCTAATTCTTATGTGGGCGTCCCGTTAGAAGGCCTTCTCGGCCAGCTTTTCGGGAAAGAGAATGAAGAGGAAGCTATAGATATTTTCAGAAACAGATATAAAGAAGTATGTTTTGAAAAAACATCTTTAATTAAAGGGGTTAGGGAACTTCTTTTATACCTTAAAGAAGAAAAAAAATCTTTAAGCGTAGCTACGAATAAAACAGGTTCGATATCCAGAAAATTATTGGAACATTTGGAAATAGACGGCCTTTTTGACTATGTTTACGGAGTATTTGACGGACTCGCGGGAAAACCTTCTCCCGAAATGATAAATAAAATTGTCGAAAAAACAGCCGTCCCTAAAACTTCTACGATATTAATAGGCGATTCTCCGATAGACATAATGGCCGCAAAAAATGCCGGTATCCATATTTGCAGCGTGGCTTCGGGCAACCATACTTTTGAAGAATTAAAAACATATAATCCGGACTACCTGTTTGCCGCAATATCGGAGTTAAGCCCGAACGACAATACCGGAGCCGGCAGATGATCCGTATCGGAGAAATAAATTATCTTAACGTATATCCGATATATTATTATTTAAAAAAGGCGCTTAAAAACGATAATAAAATAAATTTTATGAATTTTGTTTCCGGGAGCCCCGCTTTTTTAAATGGGGAACTAGAGGCCGGAAACATAGATATCAGTCCTTCATCCTCTTTTTATTATATTCTAAATTATACGCATTCCTACATATTTCCGAACCTTTCTATAAGTTCCAAAAAAAAAGTAAAAAGCATTTATCTTTTTTCCCCGAAGCCTATAGAAGATTTTAACGAAAACGAAACCATATGCGTTACTCCCGAAACGCTTACATCTATAAATCTTCTGAAAGTTTTACTCGCCGAGATATATAAAATGGATTTAAACAAAATAAAATTTACTGTTCTAAAGCCGGATGATAAATTAGAACTGGAACTTGGGCCGGTTGCAGGCGGCGAGGCAATAAAAGGAGGGGTTTTTTTACATATAGGAAATAATGCTTTAAAGCTGATAAAACATATTCCCGAAGGTTATTTTGCTTATGATTTGGCTGATTTATGGTACAGATATACGGGATATCCTTTTGTTTTTGCCCTTTTTATAATAAACAAGGAGGCTTACGATAAAAACAAGAATGAGTTCGATATCCTAAAAGCACTACTTATCGAATCAAAGATAACTGCTGTTTCCGGGCTCAGGGAAGCGGCCGCGTCTATATCGAAATTAGACGAATATAAGTTTATATCATACGAAGAGCTCATCGACTACTGGACGGAATATTTGAGTTTTGATCTCGGAAAAAACGAAATCGGAGGATTAAACCTATACTCTGAATTGCTATATAAAAACGGGTTAATATCTTCCGTTCCGAAACTTAATTTTGTTTAAAACTATTTTCAGCCCCCGGTATTATAAAAGAAAATATAAAACCGTTCCCAAGACTGCTTTTAATTACGGCACTGCCTCTAAGAAGCCTTAGCGTGTGTTTTACGATAGCAAGACCCAATCCGGTTCCTTTATGTATATCGTCATGCGAACTGTCCACCCTGAAAAATCTCTCGCCGAGCCTTAGGAGATTAGCGTAATTTACGCCTTTGCCGTCATCTTCTATAGAAAAGAAAAAGAATTCGTCCGAGTTTTCTTTGAGCGGAAGATTATCCCATAAAATGGAAGTATCGCCTATATTTAAAATAAAATCGGCGGCCGTTTTAGCGTTAATAATGCGTCCTTCAAGTTTAATCGTTCCGCCGTTATCGGTATATTTAACGGCGTTCTGAATTAAGTTTGTTATAATTTGATTAATTTTTACGGGGTCTGAAATGAAAGAAATATCGGATATATTATTAATTACCGTAAGTTTTTTTTCTTTTATTTCTTTTTCGAATAAAATTAATGAATCTTCTATGCCGGATTCAATGTGAATTTTTTCGTATTTTACGCGGGATTTTTCGGTTTCTATATTAGTAAGCGTAATCAAATCGTCGATTAAATAATTAAGGCGTTTTGCATGATGGTATATTATATCTATAAACTTGATTCTTACGCCGGGATTATCGATAGCTCCGTTTTTTAACGTTTCGGCAAAACCTGTTATCGCCGTTATAGGAGTTTTTAATTCATGGGATATATTTTGTATAAACGTCGTGCGCGCATTTTCAATTTTTTGAAGATATGTTATGTCTCTGACGATCACTGCATATTCGCCGGAAGATTCAATTTTTAGTATAATGCAGTTAATTATTCTTTCTTCTGCCCTGTCGTAATACGAAAGTTTTTTTTCTATAAATTTAAAATTTATATCGGAAACGGCATCGTCTATTAAAGAATTAAGCTCCAAATTTCTTGTCAAGGCATCGAATTCAAAGATGCTAGATTGATTTTTTACCGACCTGATATTTTTATTGAAAGCTTCGTTTACGAATAAAATTTTTTTATCCGCATCGATAATTGCCAATCCGTCCATCATATTGTTCAATATATATAAATAATTTTCTATCTTATCGCGGTATTCCCTGAATTTATTTTTAATAAATAATGTTTGAATATTTTTGTATAAAAAGATATACAAAAAGAATAAAAATAATGATAAGATTAAAATGTAGAATATAGCAGAAAAAGGATAGTCCATAACCAAAATTTTATAATATATCGCAAATAATTTCTATTAAAATTAATGGAAAGAAAAATAATAAATAAAAAAAATAATATTTTAGGAATTTCATTTCTATGCCTTATGATTCTATCGCTGTCCGTCTCTAGTTCTTACGGTTTTTTAGCGGATGAAATTGCCGCATCCGTAAATAATACGCCGATAACGTTAAACGAACTGTATTTTTTATATAATTTCAATGCTATAAATAATTTAAAATATAGAAACTTTAATAAAACGGTATCTGAAGCAAAATTAAAGCGCATTTTAAATTTTTATATAAACAGGATGTTGATTTTAAAGCAGGAAGAAAAAACCGGAGGATTAAAGGTAACCGAAAGCAGTATTGACGAATTAACGGCCAGTTTTAAAAAAAAATTTAAAATGCTCCATAAAAAAACCTCATTTAATTCATTTCTGGCGAAATTCGGATTAAATAAAACGGATTTTAAAGTTTTTGCAAAAAACATTCTGAGCGAAAAAATTTTTATCGACGAACGGCTCCGTTTATTTTTGTTTTCTATAGAAAACAGCGGAAAAATTACGCAGAGCGTAAAAAAGAAATACAATAAAGAGTTGTCGCTTAAATTAAAAAAAATGCTGTTTAATCTTAAGAAGCGTTCCGAAATCGAAATAAACGACGATTTTAATCAACCTAACAAACATGTATGATTTAAAAGTCCTATCCGGTTTTTCATCGGCTCACGCGCTTAGAGGCTACAACGGAAAATGCGAGAACATTCACGGCCATAACTGGCGCGTCGAACTCGTAATATCGTCCGACGTATTAAATGAAATCGGTCTTGTTATAGATTTTAAACTCCTTAAAAAATACCTCGAGGAAGTTATGGAAACCCTTGACCATAAATTTATTAACGAATCCGGGTTTTTTAAAGAAATAAATCCTTCCGCCGAAAACATTGCCCGATATATATATGAAGAATTTGAAAAAAAAATGAAAATAAATAAAATATTTAATGTAGCCGTTAAAAGAGTCGATGTTTACGAAACGGACTCTTCCATGGCTTCTTATTATAAAATTGATTGACTAAAGTTCATTAATAATGTATTAAATATATTAAAGCGGTTTAAATTAACTTATTAAATTCCGGCGAATATTATTTTTGTGAACAAAAAGAATATCTATTATATCGCTATTTTAGTTTTTTTGGCTTCTGCGTTAGGAGTTTTTTTGATTTACGGAACTCTTACCGCAAAAGAAAAAAGAATAGATTCGGAAATAAATATAAGGCTAGCTAATCTTAAGAGTATTCAGGAGCATATAGCCGAAAACATTAAGAGCATTAAAAATATCGAACTGCCGGTTCTAAGATACGGCTATTCTTATAACGAAAACGACGGCTATTTTATTTCCGAAATAGTAAACGCTTCTAAAAAATACGGCATAAAATTGCATTATGCCAAATTAATTCATATAAATAAAAATAAAAATACGGCCGTTTATTTATTTAAAGTATCCGGTTGGGGAAAACCCGCGGATATTTATTCGCTTATTAAAACGCTGGAATATAATTATAAAATAGAATTAAAAAAATTTTATATAAGCAAAAATTTTAATGAAGCAAAAGATGTTTCTTTTTCTTCCCTTTTGGCGGCATATGTAATAAACAAGCACGAGATATTATCCGCCGCCGCAAAATTAAAGGCCGGCCTTTTGCCGCCCGGTAATTTTGGTAAGATAAACCCGTTCGTTAATTCTCCCGAAAAAAAAGAAGCGGTCGAAAAGACAGAAATAAAACCGGCAAAAAAAATAAAAATAGCAGAAAACGTTTATAAAAAACTATCTAATGAATCCAACGTAAAAAAATCCGATTTTTATAATAAAGAAGGGGTTTTTTATTTTGAGAAAAATAATCTTGCCAAAGCGTTGGAAATGTTTAAAAAAGCGGTAATGCTGAATCCGGACAACTATATGGCTTTGTCGAATGCGGCTCTCGACAGTTACGAGGCTAAAAATTATAAAGAATCTATATTTTATGCGAAAAAAGCTCTAAGCAAGAGGAGGATGTGGCAGATTAATTTTATTCTGGGACTGGCTTATCTGCGCAGTAAAAATTTTCCAGGGGCGGAATATAACTTTAAAGAAGCGTTAAAATTAAATCCTTCAAACCGGCGTATTAAATATTATTTAAATATTTCAAAAAATAGACGATAAATATGTAATAAAATTATACATACATAATTATCATATAGAGGGAACCCAATTATGAATTTAAATGCAAGAAAAGCAGTAATTTACCGTATTGCCCTGTTTTTATTTTTTATTTCGATTTTATCGGCTGCCGCAGGGGCGAATGCATTTACCACTATAACTATTCTCCCCGGAAAACTTAATAATTTCAGAATAAACGTTCCCGGTACGGTGTCGGCAGGAAGCAAATTTACGGTTAAATTAGTGGCTTTAGACGATTACGGGAATGTTATCACCGATTTTGCAAATAAATACGAAGGGCTAAATATAGGCATAAGCATCGGAAATAATAACTCTTCGGAACAGCTGGATATTCCCGCATCGGAATTTAAAAACGGAGCGGTTAATTTTGATTTATCGTATAAAAAGGCCGGAAATATTTCCGTTTCGGCTTCGTTTGAAGGCGTTCAAAATATCAGTTCTTCTATATACGTCGCGGCGGGTCCCTTTCATAATTTAGAAATATCGGCTCCCTTGAAAGCAACGGCAGGCGAACCTTTCGGGGTTAAA
>JAJXZU010000101.1:0-7629 GCA_021779895.1 bacterium | reverse complement strand
TGTTAATCCGCTTACAGCCCATAAACAGGAAAAAACAGCGATAGAAACGGCATCTAAAAGAATAGCCAGAAAAATCGTAATATATATAGAAACTAAAAAATTAACCTCATACTAATCCAACCCTCTTATTTTCTTGTATATAATAAGAGTAATTTTTGCGAATAAATAACCTAAAATGCCGCCGGCGATTACGTCCAAAGGGTAATGTTCTCCGTCGTAAACGCGGGAAAAGGCTACCGCAAACGCAAGAATATAAAATAATTTTTTGCGTTTCGGAAATATGTAGGAAAGAGCTACCGCGAGAGAAAAAGCGGTTACGGAATGCCCTGAAGGAAAAGACCGTTCGGTTAGATGCCTCCCAAGCAGATTTATATGGACGGCGCCTGTTTTTATCAGATTATGGAGAGCTACGACGGGTCTGGGCCTGCTTACCGCTTTTTTTATTATGATATCGAATATTCCGGGAACTATTTGCGTTAAAAAAAGCAGAAGAAACGATTCTTTAAATTTCGGAAGGTTATAAAAATAAACATAAACGAGGACAAGCCAGTAAACAACCCAGCCGTTGCCGAGATACGTAACCGCTCTCATATTGTCGTTCAATAGGGAAAAATGAAAGTTGTCGTTTATAAGCAGAAAAAGGGCTGTATCTAAACGGAGAATATAGGAAAGCATAAATTTTATATTTTGATTTTATAGTTTATTAAGATATAATTTTAATAGAATAATTTGCTTAGCGCAACAACAATTATGCTTATCGGTAGCAGGCAATAAGAAAAAGGGGTATTAACCTATGCAGGCGGTTATAATGGCGGGAGGTTTCGGAACAAGGCTTAAGCCTTTGACCAATAATGCTCCGAAGCCGATGATACATATCGCGAACAAGCCGATGATGGAGCATGTTATTAATCTCCTTAAAAAGTACGGAATTAACGATTTAATAGTCCTGCTGTACGTCCAGCCCGAACTTATAAAAAATTATTTTAAAGACGGAACCGATTTCGGCGTAAAAATAGAATACGTTCTTGCCGAAGAAGATTACGGGACGGCGGGGGCCGTCAAAAATGTCGAAAATATAATAAAAGATGACGACTTCGTCGTAATCAGCGCGGATATCATTACCGATATTAATCTAAGCAGGCCTATAGATTTTCATATAAGCAGGGAAAGCGACGCTACTATAGTTCTTACAAGAGTCGAAAATCCCCTTTCTTTCGGGATAGTAATTACCGACAGCGAAGGAAGGATTACCAAATTTCTCGAAAAACCGACGTGGTCCGAGGTATTCAGCGATACCATAAATACCGGAATTTATATTTTAAATAAATCGGCATTAAAAATGATTCCCGAAAAAAGCGAGTTCGATTTTTCTAAAGACCTTTTCCCTATACTTTTGAAAGAAAATAAAAATCTTTTCGGGCATATATCGTCGGGCTACTGGAAGGACGTAGGCACCCTTTCGGAATACAGGCGGAGCCAGTTGGAAATTATAGCCGGAAAGATAGATTTGAATATCGAGGGAGAATACATCCCCGATAAAAATATAAAAATAGGCGGTAAGAGCATTATAGACATAAGCTGCGATGCAGAAAATTCCATATTCGGAAAGGACGTCCATATTCTTCAGAACTGTAAAATAAAAAATTGCGTTATAGGAGATAACTGTACTATAGGGGAAGCTACGCAGATAAGCGGTTCCGTTATAGGCAAGGGTTCGAAAATAGGCTCGAACTGCGATATACAGGAAGCCGTATTGGGATATAAAACGGTTGCGGGTAATAATGTTTTTGTAGGCTCCGGCGCCGTGATATCGGATGTCTGCCATATAGGCAACGGAGCGGTCATAAATCCTAACGTTAAGATATGGCCTTATAAAAACGTAGAAGACGGGGCAGTATTATCCGAAAGCCTCATATGGTCGGATAAATGGAGCGCTAAAATATTCGGACAATACGGAATAACCGCACTGGCAAATTTAGAAGTTACCCCTGAGTTTGCGTCTAAACTTGGAGCGGCATTCGGAGCGACGATAGGTAAAAACAGGACGGTTTCCGTATCCAGAGACAGCCATAAAACCTCCCGCCTTTTTTCAAGAGCTATTATGTCCGGCGTTCTTTCGGTGGGCGTTAACGTCAACGATTTCAGCGATACCCCTATTTCTATAGTCCGGTATCAGGCAAAACAGTTCAAAAGTTCCGGCGGCATACACGTCAGACAACACCCTTTCGATAAAAAACTTCTAAACATAAAATTTTTCGATTTAAACGGTTTAGATTTATCTACCCTCGGAGAGCAAAAAATAGAAAGACTGTTTTTCAGGGAGGATTATGCGAGAGTCGGTTCGGAAGATACGGGAGAGATATTTTATCCGACGCACGGAACGGAATATTATACCGACGGTTTTCTTAATACGATAGACGCCGATAAAATTATTAAGAGAAAATTTAAAATAGTAATAGACTATTCGTACGGAAGTTCAAGCAAGATTTTCCCTGCTATAATAGGAAAACTCGGTATAGACTCGGTTCATCTCAACGCAAATTTGGACCAGACTAAGATAACGAAAACGGAAAGAGAATTTAAAAAATCCCTTAAAGAGCTGTCGAGCATAGTAAGGTCTATTAACGCAGACCTTGGGATTTTTATCGATAACGGCGGGGAAAAGATTTATATATGCGACGAAAACGGCGATAATATCGACGGCAATACGGCTTTAACTTTAATGGCGCTTTTAGTTATGAAAACGGAAAAAAACGACAGGTCTATTACCGTTCCTTCAAGGTCTTCTTTTAATATAACAAAATCTGCTAAAGATTACGACTTCGAAATATTTTTTGCCAAGAATTCTTCGAGCTGTCTTATGGAAAAATCGGCCAACTCCAATATTTGTTTTGCTGGCGATAACGAGGGAGGATATATTTATCCGAAATTTATGCCTGCCTTCGACGGAATGTATTCCGCTATAAAACTGCTTGAGATGTTGGCTAAGCTCAACACTTCGATTAAAAACGAACTTAGATATATAGAGCCTTCCTATTTTGAATACAAAAAAGTTCCATGCCCTACCGAATTAAAAGGTTTTATAATGAGAAAATTTTTCGAAAAATATAGCGGCGATGATGTTTTATTAATCGACGGAATAAAATTAATCAAACCCGGCGGATGGGTTCTTGCATATCCGACCTCTGAAGGAGCTCATTTCGAGATATTTTCCGAGAGCAGGGATAAAGAAGAAGCGCTCGCATTATTAAACCAGTTTAATAACGATATAGAAAACTGGAAAAACGAAAGAGATTTAAGCGCCTTGTCCTAGCAATCCAAATAAACGGCAACTTAACATGGACAGGTTCAAGCTCGCGTCCTTCGAACAAAATATGAAAATTTAAAGAATACAAAACGATATGAATAAGCGCCACTCTCTTGAAATTGAATTCGGCACTTCGGGCTATAGAGGCAGGATAGCCGACGATTTTACATACGAATCCGTTAAATTAGTTTCGCAGGCGGTCTGCGATTTTTTAACGGAAAAATACAAACGTTCTTTTCCTTCTAAAACTATCGTAATCGGCTATGATACGCGGTTTTTATCCGAAGAATTCGCGAAAATAAGCGCAGGCGTTTTTTGCGCCAACGGTTTTAACGTGATTTTTGCCGATACTTTTACTCCTACGCCGGTTATAGCGGTTAAAATATTAAAAGAAAAGGCTCTCGGGGCTATAAATATTACGGCAAGCCATAATCCTTACAACTATAACGGGATAAAATTTTCGCCCGACTGGGGAGGACCAGCTCTGCCGGAAGACACGGAAATCCTTACGAAAAAATCCAACGAACTTCTTAAAGCGCCGCGGTATAATTATATGGATTTCGGCTCGGCAAAGAAAAGCGGGTTGCTGACGGAAGAAGATTTTATAGGTTATTATACGGAACTCGTAAAATCAAAATTAGATTTAAAACTCGTCGAAGAAAACTGCGGAAATTTATATCCGTTTATTACTTCCATGCACGGAACTTCGAAGGGCATGATAGGAAAGATTATCGGAGAAGCAGGGTATGAATTTAAAGAAATATACGAGGAAAGGGACGCTTTTTTTGCTCCCGGTTTTGCTCCCGACCCGTCCGCGAAGAATTTAAAAGAGATGGGAAAGATGGTTAAGGAATATAATGAAGGCAAGTCTAAGAAAACCGCCATAGGGCTTGCGGCCGACGGAGATGCCGACAGATACGGCGTGCTTGACGAAGATGGCGAGTTCGTCGAACCGAATATTATTTTTCCGCTTCTTTACAATTATTATATAGAAGGCAAGGGGATAAAAGGCGATGCGGCAAGAAGCGTCGCTACCACGGCTTTAGTGGACAGGGTAGCAAAACATTACGGCTTTAAGGTTATAGAAACCCCGGTAGGTTTTAAATATCTCGGCAAACTTATATCCGAAGGCAAGGCCGTGATAGCCGGCGAAGAGTCGTCGGGTTTGACCGTAGCCGGACACGCTCCGGACAAAGACGGAATTTATACCTGTCTTTTGGTTTTAGAAATGCTCGCTTATTACAAAAAACCCCTGAAAGTTTTGGTAGAAGGCCTTCTTGAAAAATTTGGCCCTATATTCACAAAAAGAATTAACGTTCCGGTCGATAAAGAAAAGTTTAAGGCCGAAATAGACGAAAAAATGGAAAAATTTCCTAACGTTTTCGAAGGAAGGACGGTTACCGGCAAAAACGCTACGGACGGGTATAAAGTCTTCTTCGACGACGATTCGTGGCTGTTGGCGAGGCTTTCCGGAACGGAAGACTTAATGCGCATATACGGAGAAGCCGACACCGAAGAAAATCTCGACGTCCTGATAAGCGCTTTTCAGAGGTACTTAATATAGTTGTGGGGACAGAATTCAATTCTGTCCCCACAACAAATCGAATACAAAATGGAACAATGAAAATTTATACTATTCCCGCGGGACCTTTTGAAGTAAATACTTATATCGTATTCAACGATAACGTCGATAATGCCAAAGTAACTAAGAATGGCAGAAATGAGGGTTTTATAATAGACCCGGGCGGGCAGGAAAATAAAATAGAAAAAATAATCAAGGACGAAAATATCGATTTAAAATTTATATTGAATACCCATTGTCATATCGACCATGTTATTATGGATAATTATTTTAAAGAAAAATACGGCATCGATATAATAGCGGCGAAAGAAGAAGAATATATACTTAAAAATCTGGAAGAACAGGCGGAATATCTCGGCTTTGAATATACTGGAGACGTATTTATAGACAGATATTTAAAAGACGGAGAAATTGTCGAGATTGAAGGTATTAAAATCCTTCCTATTTTTACTCCGGGACATTCCCCCGGAAGCGTCTCGTTTTTGATAAACGATACGCATCTTTTCAGCGGCGATACGCTTTTTAGAAATACTATAGGAAGAACCGATATTTTAGGCGGGTCTTCCGAACAGATAATCAGTTCTATTAAAAATAAACTTATGGTTTTGGACGACGCGCTAAAGGTTTATCCCGGTCACGGCGAACCTACTACCATAGGATATGAAAGAAAATTTAATCCGTATTTAATATGAGCTTGCAGAATAAAAACATTCTTTTATGCATTACCGGTTCTATCGCTTGCTACAAAAGCGTCGATTTATACAGAAAACTTAAAAAAGAAGGCGCAAACGTTAAAATTGTAGTAAGCGCCTCAGCCGCAAAATTTATTTCTCCTTATATTTTTGAATCTTTCGGGGAGGAGGTTTTTGAAGACGACGCTTTTAAAAGCCCGCTTTCGCATATCGCTCTGTCGAAATTCGCAGATATTATACTCATAGCTCCCGCTACGTATAACACGATTAACAAACTTGCCGCCGGCATTGCCGACACACTTATTACGTTGACTGCCGCTGCTGCGCCGGATAAGCCTAAGATTTTGGTTCCCGCGATGAATCCGAATATGTATGCAAATAAAATATTAAAAGAAAACCTTAAAAGGCTTTGCGCGTTTAATTTTTCGGTAGTCTCGCCGGAAACCGGAAATGCCGCCTGCGGCGATTACGGGGAAGGCAAATTTCCGGAAATAGACGATATTATTTTCGGCGTAGAGTCGGTTTTTAAAAAAAAAACGCTTAAAGGCAAAAAGGTTTTAGTTACTGCCGGAGCTACGAGGGAATATCTCGACCCCGTCAGGTTTATGTCCAACGGTTCAAGCGGAAAAATGGGCATCGGCATAGCAAATGCTGCTGTGCAGGCAGGCGCCGAAGTTACGCTTATCGCCCTTAATATCGGCGACCGCATTAAATATATAAACAGGCATATAAAAATTATAAACCGCACGGATTTCAGCGGACTAAAAGAGGTTTTGCTTTCCGAATTTAAGAAAACAGACGTTCTTTTTATGGCGGCGGCAGTCTCCGATTACGGTTTTAAAGAAAAAAGCCCGTTGAAGATTAAAAAGAGCGGCAATACGGGCGCAGGCGGGACACTTCAAATAGAACTTATGCAAAACGAAGATTTATTAAAAGCCGTTTCCAAAATCAAAAAAGACGGACAGATAGTTTTCGGTTTTGCCGCCGAAACCGATTCCGCAATAGAAAACGGACGGAAGAAACTCGCCGAAAAATCCCTCGACTACATTTTTGTCAACGACGTATCCAAAGATATTATCGGCGGCGACGAGAACGAAGGCTTCTTAATAAATAAGTCGGGCGAAGTAAAAAGCTTCAAAAGGGAAAACAAAGAAAGCCTCACGGAAAAATTAGTTGAGGAAATTGATTAAAGAAAAAATACTTATAAGTTTAGCGGCCTGTTATAACTTCTTCGGCAATCGGCGTCGAATCCCTGTCGGGCATAAGGTAACTTTTAATATCGGCGACGCTTTCCGGAGTGTTGCCTTTTACCGAAAGAATAACGTACGAATAAAAAGGCCAAGATGCGTTGATATCAAAGTTTGAGGGAATTGCCGGATGGTTTGGGTGGGTATGGTAAAAGCCCAAGATATCAAGGTTTTTTTTCATGCAAAATTTATCCATTTCTAAAATATCTTTAGGCTCTATTTCAAAGCTGTCCCATGTAATCTTTCCGTAGCGGTTTTCCGCAGGATACGCTTTTACGATAATTTTGTTTTCTCCTTCGATTTTTCCGAGGAGTCCGCCGCATGCTTCGTAAGGAAAAATATCGGCGGCATGTTTTTTTATTATTTCCAGTTCGTTTTTTGGAATTATAATTGCCATAAGAATTTGTTTTTATATATTACGGTTTTCAAATTTCGTTAAATACACGCGTCGAAAGATATCTCGACCCGGTGTCTGGAAGCACCGTAGCAAAATTCCCTTTATATTTTTCGGCAAGTTTTTTGACGCCGTAAACGTTTGCTCCCGAGGAAAAACCGCACAGAATTCCTTCTTCCCTGACGAGCCTTTTAAGCATTGCGTAACTGCCTTCGGTATCGACTTTTACAAAATCGTCTATTATCTTATTGCCGTCGAAGCCTTCAAAATTTAACGAGTAGTTATATTTCCAGCCTTCTATTCCGTGCATTTCGCTGTCCGGCACTACCGCGATAATTTTTATTTTATCGTTATATTCTTTAAGCCTTTTGCCTACTCCGAGTATCGTTCCGCCGGTGCCGATGCCT
>JAJXZU010000004.1:0-7745 GCA_021779895.1 bacterium | reverse complement strand
ACTAAAGAATATAAATCGTTCAAAAAATAAAAACCGTTTTCGTAATAATATTCCCATGCGTTTTCGCCGTCCAGTATAATCGACACTATCGCATTTTTATCGAAATCGTCTATAGCATTGAGTTTATCGATAAGATTATTTGCGGCATCGTCTCCCCGCCATTTTGCATAAGTAAAACCGATTAAATCCGAAAGCCCCGAGTCCCTGAAAATTATTTTAAGCCCCGTATTTTTCCATTTATAAACCCTGTAAAGCGGTATAATATTTTTGCCCTGCATAAATGCGGGCTGTCGGGAGTTTACGCCTAAAGAGGAAGATAAAAGCTCTTCGCCGCTGGCGCAGATATTTATGCCGTATTCGTCGAAAAGGTCGAGTGCTTCCGAAGAAAGCGCCCCTTCGGAAGGCCATAAAGCCCGGATTTTATCATTACCGTACGAATAATATTCGTTCAATGAATCTAAATGCCTTTTTGCGCTTTCTATCCCGCCGCGGTATTGCTCTATGTAAACCGGTTCGTAGGCTATGCCTGTCATCTGTGCCGCTACCCCTCCGCAATGGACGTCTAAAAGAAGCGGAATTATCGGATGATAATGCGGGGAAAAAGTAATTTCGTATTCTCCTTTCTTTTTCGCGTTCAGTTCTTTAAGCCTGCTCTTTTCGAGCATATCCGGATATTCCGGAAAAGAAGCCGGAGGGCGTCCGCCTTTAACCGCCGGAAATCCGTATAAAGAAAGGCCGTATTTCATCCACTCCAAAAGCCTTTTAAGAAGAAGCCTCCTGTCGTCCAAGGTAAAATTAGAGCCTTTTCTGATAAAATAATTAATAACCGGGTCGTATTTTTTCATCCATTCGCCGCACCATGAAAGATGAAACCAGACGCATAAATCGAAATAAAAAGCATCGTTTAAGTAGCGTCGGTTAATATCGGAAGAAGCAAGGTCGTAGAGGATTTTATAGTCGTCGAATCTCGAAACCATCTGCTCGTAGTTTGCCCACCTGTAATGGTCGGACATCCATAATCTTATATCGCTTATATCGGCGGCAGTGGCAGCGCGGTCTAAAGTTTTAAGAAGCAGCGGCCTTAAAAAACGGTCTGGCAGGATGCTTACGGCTTTATCTTCTTTTTTCTCTTTAAGGGCATTTTCTATGCGGTAGTTATAATCCTGCCACTGGTCTATTAAAACTGGGGTAATATTTATGTTGGCTTTCATGCCGGGATTTGCCGCAATATTAAGGGGCATGTCGATATAATCTTTTATTGCGTGAAGATAAACCCATGGAAGCATAAACTCGCCGCTATTATCCCGGTAATCGGGCTGATGCATATGCCACCATAATACTAAATTCATCTAATTTATATTCCCTTCGTAAAATCTAGCATATGTTTTTTCCGTATAAACCTTTTGCATCCAATCGCGGAAATAAATTGTCTTTATAGGATATATCTTTAAACCAGACCGTATCTAAGGGTTCTTCGCCTATAGCCATCAAAATGCATCTTTTTGCCCTGACCATATGGGCTTTAATCCTTCTTTCGGCATAGCTTACCGCCTGTCCGGTCGTAAGCATAAACGGCCAGTCGCTGGATTGAGCCAAAATAAGCTCTCTTGCCGCCTGATTTAAAACTTCGGGATATTTTACACGATTATACCCGTTTTTGCAAATATCTATCAATGTTACGGACAGGTCCGACAAAAAAGGCTGTATTAAGTCGTTTTTTCCGTTAAGCCATACCTCCGCGTATCCGCCTCCGCCCCATGACGACGTAGCGGGCTGAGCTATAAATACTCCGTTTTTAGCATTTTTTTTGTTTATTTCTTCGAGAATATCGGCAGAAAAAACCGAATCTCCGTTTTCGTATTTTTTCAATAAACCTTTAAGCTTAGAAATAGTCCTGTCGGAAATGTCTATGGCTTTCGCCGGTTCGACAAAATTATTCTCGTTCATTCTTCTGAAAACGGCTTCAAGCCACCACGGACCTTCGAACCACCAGTGCCCGAAAAGTTCCGCGTCGTACATGGACACTACTACCGGTTCGTCCATAAACTCTTTTAAATATTCCGTCTGAAGTTCCCTGTGATAGACGAATTGCGCTCCGTGCTCATAAGCCTGCCGTTTAGCCGCGGACGGCCTATAGGCGTCTTTATAATTGCCCTGCCCCGTAATGGCGTAATACTTAAGCCCCGTAAACGTCTTAAGGCTTCCGTGCCTTAAAGGCGTAAGGTGTGGCAGATCCAGGTCGAATCCTACGTCCCTGTAAAATTCCCTGTAAACCGGCGTTCCGGGATACCCTTCTTTCGACGACCAGACCTGCCTCGAACTTTCCGGGTCCCTGCCAAACATTACGACGTTAAACGGCGTTACGATAGGCGAAAAACATCCGTTGATAGGATTAGGGTTTGCCGAATCGATGCCGTGCCGATCTAAAAAAGTATAATAAATTCCGTATTTACTAAGTATCGCATCGAATCCTTCGGTATAACCGCATTCCGGAAGCCATATGCCTCTGGGGGTAATGCCGAGAATGTCTTCGTGGGTTTGTATTCCGACTTCTATCTGCGCCGTTATCGCCTCCGGTTCCCCTACCATGGAAATTAAAAAAGCGTGGGTGGCCGCCGAAGTTATAATATCCAAGCGTCCTCTTCTAAAATGATTCAAAAACTCGCCGATGAGATATTTTCCTCCGCCGTTTTTAATTTTTTCGTACCAGTTTTTATATCTCTGCCTGTAAAATAAAGTAACGGGATGAAATTCCGGGTCTCCTTCCGTTCTGAAAGCCTCTTCGTCTAATACTTTAAGCCTAACTCTTATATACTCTTTCAGCCGCTCCGACAGCAAATCGTCGTTCATCATGCTCAGGAGGGTCGGCGTCAAGGATATGGTCAGTTTAAAATCCACGTTGTCGTTTTCAAGATTATCGAAGGATTCGAGAAGCGGAAGATATGTTTCGGTAACGGCTTCGAAATACCATTCCTCTTCTAAATATTTAGAACTTTCGGGATGCCTGACGAACGGCAGATGAAAATGCAAAACGGGCAGCCACTTGCCCGTTATATTATCCTTTCCGTACATAATTTTCCTCCTGGAACATTATTGAATACCCGCAGAATTATACATTTGACAAAAGCGGATTGCTTCGCTGCACTCGCAATGACGGAATAAGCAGTAATTGCTATCGATAGTTTCTCCGTCATTGCGAGCGCAGCGAAGCAATCTAAAGGTTTTTATGAAAAATAATAAATATTGCTTCGTCTAGAACACAATTCCGAAATAAAGGTATCAGATTTCAAATCTGATACCTTTATTTAATATAATTATATAATTACCGTTGTTCTATTCCTTCGCCGAAAGCGGCAATGCCCGCGCCGGAACTTGTAATATTTACGGGAAGCCGCTTTCCGCCGGGTATGCTTTCCGTAGCCCCTATAAGAACGGCGGCCTTGGATATTTTTCTTTCCATTTTTAATTTAGGCAGTTTTTGCGATAAGCATGAAGGAGGCCAGGCCGGGCTTCTCGCGATAAAAATAAAGTCTCCCTTTTCCGTCAGATATCCTATCTCCACCCATGTCTGCGACAGTTCCAAGCCCTCCGGGAAAATAATATACCTGCTTCCTAATCGGCCGTCGAGAACCTCATACCACAACATATCGGCGTCTTTATAAACCCTGAGTATAGGCTTTGAATTTTGCGCTTCAGGTTTTTTTCTGAATCTCCAGACGACCTGCCTTACGCTCGGCTTCTGAAAATAAATTCTTACCGAACTTTCGCCGCTAATCTCTGCCGGCTCTCCCGCTTCAAGCACGGGAATATTTTCGGACGGGCTGAGCAGGCTCCAGTTTAGGGAAATTAAATCAATCTCTTCGCCTATATTTCTTTCCTGCGCTGCGTATTCCGGTTCGCATATTTCGGCAACGTCTCCCGATAAAACGTCGGTTTCCGATGTTTTAGCTTTCGTTTCCGGTTCGGTTTTTTCGGCATATTCTTTGATTTTTTCTTTTTCTTTTGAAACTTTTACTTTTGCGGGCTTAATTTTAGCTTCGGGAGCGAGTTCGGTTTCCGGAATATTTTGAACGCTTCGCACGCGTTTAACTACCGGCTTTTCCGGTTCGGCATTATATCCCTTGCCGCCCCCTTTTTTATTGCTTTTAATCTTTGCGGATGCACTTTCTTCAGCTTCGGCTTTTTCTTTAGGCTGCCTTACCGCTTTTAGGGCAGGCTTTTCTTCCTTCGGCCTTATCGTTCCCTTGCTTGCTTTTCCTGCCGCCGCAGGCTTATTTTCCGCTAAAACGGCTTCCGCTATTTTACTTAATTTTTTAACGGCGGGTGTTTTTACGAATTCGCTTTTTACGGCCTTATGCGTATCGAAATTATAATTAAAAATTTCGAAATCGAAAAAATTAGGCTTGCGTCCCCCGATTAAACTGTAATTCACTATATCTATGCCGAAGTTTTCTTCTATGCGCCCGAAAAGCGCATCTCCAAAACC
Organism: bacterium; assembly: GCA_021779895.1. Classification (GTDB taxonomy): domain Bacteria; phylum SZUA-79; class SZUA-79; order Acidulodesulfobacterales; family Acidulodesulfobacteraceae; genus Acidulodesulfobacterium_A. The sequence goes on along the minus strand of JAJXZU010000004.1, from coordinate 3,259 downwards.
TATAAGGCCTTCGATGTCTCCGCCGGCTAAATCCGCTACGTCGGAAAACAGAATACGGCCGGCGAATACCGGGGTAAATAAGCTGGAAAGCCGTCTGCGGTTATATTTCAGGCTGTCCTCGGCCGCTTTTTTTTCTAATTTTTCGATGAGTTTGTTTTTCTTTTTTTCGTCGGGATTTTTTGAATAAATAATTCTGCCGGCTTTAGACTTAGTTTTTATTATTATTTCGGGGTCAAAAATAACGGTAATTTGAAAATCGCCTTTCATTTCCGGTCACCTTTTCGGGAAAATTGAAGATTGCTGAAACATTTGAAGCTAAACTATACTACAATAATATCACGAAAATTTGCAATTATTTTAAATAAAAAAAAATTTATATAAAATAAATATTGTCTAAAAGCCTTACGCCTTTAAATCTGACGGCCGCCAGCAAAATATCCCCCCGTTCGACGGTCTGTTTTTCGCCGTTCAACCCCTTATCCGCAATTTTCGCATAATCTATCGCAAACCCGGCGTTTATTAATTCTTTTATAACGAAAGAAGTTAATTTTTCGGACGATTTTTCGCCGTCTTTAAATAAATCCGCCGTCTTTTTTAACGCGCCGTAAAACGCGCACGCCTTTTTTTTGTCCTCTTCGCCGAAATAAACGTTTCTGGAACTCATCGCCAATCCGCATTTTTCCCTGATAGTTTCTACCGGAATAATCTTAACGCCCAAAAAATAATCTTCCGCCGTCTTTTTAATTAAAACATACTGCTGATAATCTTTCAGTCCGAAAAAAGCAAAATCGGGAACTACTATGCAGAACAGCTTCATAACTATGGTAAGAACGCCCTGAAAATGCTCCGGCCTGAAAACCCCTTCTAACATCCCCGAATATTTAGGGTTTATTAAGAAGGTTTCGGTATTTTTAACGATGTCCGCCGATGGATAAAAAAGGCAGGATACGTTCATATCGGACAGCATTTCCGCGTCTTTTTCAATGTCCCTCGGATAATTATCGAAATCCTCGTTGGGCGCGAACTGCAGAGGATTTACGAATATGGAAACTACCGTTTCGCCGTATTTTTTCGCTTCTTCGACAAGTTTTTTATGTCCGGCGTGAAGCTTGCCCATAGTCGGAACGAAAGCGACCTTCTTCGACGCTTTCTTTAAATTCCGCGAAAACTGCTTCATTTCATCGATATCCGTTATAATTTTCATTTCCCGCCTCCCGCCGCATCGTAAACTATACCGCCTCCTATCGCGACTTTTAATATGTCCGCTTTATCAAGCGAAATAACGGCATCATAGATATTTTCTTCATTTAAAATCCTGTCTTCCGGTATTTTAAAAACGGTAAAATCCGCATACGAACCCGGTTTTAGGGTTCCGGTAGCCCCTTTGAAAGAAACGGCCTTCGCGCCGCCTTCGGTAGCCATATAAAGCAGTTCTTTCGCATTTACTTCGGGATGGATTTTTTTTGCGTACTTAATTTCGTCTAAAATACTTAAGGATTTATTCGAAAAAAGACCGTCGGTTCCCAAAGAAACGGAAATTCCTTTTTTTATAATTTTTTTCAGAGGGAGTTTTTCGGAATTAAAAAAAGCGTTGCTTCTCGGACAGTGGATGATATCCGCTCCGGTTTCTTTTATTATATCTATATCTTCGCCGCTTACCCCATTTGCGTGTATTAAGGACGTATTTTGAGCCAGAATTTTTAAATAATAAAGATAGGAAACGGGCGATAAGAACGGCACTGCCGGAACCGAAAATTTTGAAAGATTAAGCGCCGGCAAAAGATTTTCGGCAATATCTCCGCCGTTCCCGGCTATGAAAGCCTTTTCGGATGCATGCTCCGCACAGTGGAGCGATATTTTAAGCTTTAATCTTTCGTTCGCTTTTAATATTTCTTTGAATAAATTTTCGGATACCGAATATATGGAATGGGGAGAGATTCCGAGAGAAAAATATTTTTCGTTTTTTTTAAAGGCTTCGGCATTATTTTTAACGAAATTTTTAAATTCTTTGATTCTTTGAGCGGCATAAGAAGGGTCGAGCCCCCTTAATTCTATAAAACCTTTAACTCTGGGAGCTGATTTAGCGCGCCCGGTTATACCGGTTAAATCGCGGAAAGAAACTGGGTCTATAATATCGCCTATCGTTGTAGTTCCGCTTTCGATAAACTCTTTAAACGCCTTGAGCCTTAATTTTGAGGTTTCAAGGCAATTTAAGGACTTACGTTTTTCTATTAGAGATAGAACCCATCCGGAAAAAATCCGCGGAGTTTTATCGTCCGGTTTAAAAGTAATGTCGGTATGGGTATGGGCGTTGATAAATCCGGGAACCATTAAGGTTTTGAAAGGGGGTGCGCCCGAACCTTTCTTTTTTTTTATGCCCTTTTTTTCTATTTTTTCTATACTTAAGATATTGCCGGTTGTTTCATCGGCCGTCAGACTGCCGTTTGCTATAAAAGCGGGGGCGGTATCGGAAGATTTCGCCGAAGTCAGTATGTAATCGGCATAATATTTTTTCATTAAAATTTTTATTTTACTATATCGACGGCATGATTTTTTCCGTCAACGTAAACCAATACAGGTTTGAACCCGTCCAGTTCTTTTTCGTCGTAAATCCCGAACGTGGCGATAATTATAATGTCTCCGACCTGCACTAACCGCGAAGCCGCACCGTTAACTATTATATCGCCGGAGTGTTTTACCGCCGGAATCGCATATGTTTCAAATCTGGCGCCGTTGTTTATGTCCCACACGCTGACCTTTTCGTACGGCAGAATACGCGCCTGTTCGAGCAGTTCTTCGTCAATAGAAATAGAGCCTTCGTATTCAAGGTTCGCGTCGGTTATTTTTACCCTGTGTATTTTAGATTTCAGTAAAATTTTTTGCATATTTACAATATATTATAATATATTTAAACCGCTTTTTCAAATCCAAAACAGGCTTCGGCTTTACATATATCCATAATATCTTTGCCGAGCCCGTGTTTTATTCCGGTTAATTCCGTTTTTACGGATTCTTCTTTAGAAATTAAAATTCGTTCTAAACCTGCCAAATCTTTAATTCTTTTATTTATTATATCTAAATAATAATTTTTGGATATTTTACGGGCGTTAATATCGTTCATATAAATTTCAAACTCTTCATAAACATGATTTTGTTTTACCGTAAAAGAAAATTCTCCGGTTTTTATATAATTTTCCAGTAAATAAGCCAATCTTAAAGAATTAATCGCCTCTTTAATATCGTAACCGTATAAATCTTT
>JAJXZU010000003.1:0-7981 GCA_021779895.1 bacterium | reverse complement strand
ATATCCGGTTCTTCGCTTAAACCGCCGTATTTCTTTACATAAACGCCGTCCAAATAATTTTTGGAGCCGTCTTCGTTAATTTTAACTCCGGTTTCGACGGGCTTCATATATCCGGTCTTTAAACCGCGCCGTTTGAAGGCAAGCAGCAACAGAAGGCTGACGAATGTTTTTCCGATGTTCGTATCTATTCCGGTAATAAAAAATATTTTATTAGACATAACGTATTAAGACAAAGAAGGAAGGAAACTCCCCGAATTTTTATCGGGGAGGAAAACCAAAAATGTTACTTTACGCCTAATTTTTTAAGCGTCATTGGGCCGATAATTCCGTCGGCTTTAAGGCTGTTTTTTTTCTGGAACGCTTTAACCGCATTGGTAGTAACGGGTCCGATCATTCCGTCAACTTTGCCTTTATAAAGCCCGTCCTTTGCAAGAGCCTTCTGAACCGCTTTGACCTTGGCAGAGGATATTGTTTTTACCGCTTTTTTGGCAACGACTTTCTTTGCTGCAGCTTTTTTAACGACTGCTTTTTTTGCGGCTTTAACGGCTGCAAAAGAGCTGGAAGGTATTGCTATCAAGGCTAAAAATAAAACAGATAATAATAATTTTTTCATTAATTTTCACCTCCTTTTTGCAAATATATTTTAACCTTTCATTTTTATCATTTTTTTATAATAATTGCAACATTATTATAAAACTTTTTTTATCGTTCCGATAAATTCTACCGGGTCGAATTTTACCACGTAATAGTCTGCGCCCGCCCTCATACCCTTGTCGGAATTTTCTACGCCGCTTAAGGAGGAGTGCATTATTACCGGAATATTTTTATATTTATCGTCCGATTTAAGCGTCTTGGTAAAAGTATAGCCGTCCATAACGGGCATTTCGACGTCGCAGATAATAGCGTCTATTTTGTATTTATCTTCATATACGATGTCGAGAGCCGCCTTTCCGTTTTCCGCCAGAACGGTATTAAATCCCTCTTTTATAAGCGCATTATTGACTATCTTTCTCGCCGACGACGAATCGTCTATAATAAGCACCGTTCTGTTCCCGCCGAACTCGTCTTTTTCCAACTCTATTTCCCTGTTTTCCTTGTTATAAAAACCGAGCTCGTCAACGATGGATTCGAAGTCCAACAAAAGGAGAAGCTCGTCGTTTTCGACCTTAATAATGCCGGTTACTTTGGAATCGACCGAACTTACCGAAGAAAGTTCGGGCGCATTGATATCGTCCCATGAAACGCGCCTGATTTTTGTAGTTTCGTGAACTATAAAACCTACTTTAATTCTGTTAAATTCGGTTATAATGACCTTAAAATTTCTCCGGTCTAATTCATCCGGCTCGGCTATTCCCATCCATTTCGGAAGATTGACTAAAGGGACGACGGAGCCTCTTAAATTAAACATGCCCTCGACAAATTCGGACGTATTGGGGGTTTCGGATATATCTTCCGGCATTTTAATAATTTCGATGACTTTAGCGACGTTTATTCCGTAAATCCCTTCTCTTTCTTCTCCCTCTTCGTCCATTCTGAAAAGCCTGAAATCGACTAATTCCATTCTGTTCTGTCCGACTTCCAAGATATCGTGGCCCGGATTTATCTGGTTTGCCATCATCTTTCTCCTTTATTAAAAATTTTTAGCTTTATATTTATTTTTTTAATCTTTAATCATCCACCCACGGGTTTTCCTCTACCTCTATAATATCGCCCAAGCGGTCCTCCGAAATTATTCTGTTTCTGCCGCGGTTTTTTGCCTCGTAAAGAAGATTATCCAAGCGTTTCAACAAATCTTTAGGGTCGTTCTCGAATTCCTTTCTATAAAACGTAACTCCTATGCTTATAGTAACTTTCTTTATATCCTTAGTCTGTATCTTTAAAATCATCTGCTTTATCTTTCTTGCGACGTCTATGGCGCTCGTAATATGCGTGGACGGAAGGCACAGCATAAACTCTTCGCCTCCGAACCTTGCGGCTATATCGGATTTTCTCGTATTTGCTTTCAATGTGTTTGCGACTTCTTTTAAAATAACGTCCCCTTTGTCATGTCCATAAGTGTCGTTAATTTTTTTAAAATGGTCTATATCGCACATTATCAAAGAAAGAGGGATATCGTATCTTGAACTCTGGGCAAAAATATTTTCGTAAAAAGTATCAAAATATCTTCTATTGTAAAGCCCCGTAAGTCCATCCGTCAAAGCCATATTCTCAAGGTCGTCGTCGAATACGAGCTTTTTAAATTTTATTGCCGCTATAAGCGCCGCCAGAGATAAAATTAATAAAATTAAATCCTGATAAAAAATAATGCTTGAAGTCGAACCGGATATATTTATAAAATTGATAAATAAAAAAACGGACGCCGATATTATCAAAATAATAATTAATGAAATAATTATATAATAATACCGTTTTTTATCCATAATAAATAATTAAAATAAATTTTATTAAATCAAAAAGCTTTTAAACAAATTTTATATTTTTTTCAGATTTATTACAATTTATTTTTTGCTATTTGCTATTAATTAAACAGATGAGATTTACCAAACTAAACAAAAATTCCGAAACGTCGTTTGAAAATATCATAGTATTAGTTTTTATTTTCGTCCTTGCGGTCGTCGCCGTACATAGATATAAAGGCATGATAAAATACGCAAAAACGGCGGTCTATAAGGAAGATGTACAAAAAATTAACGCCGCCCTGATAGTTTATAGAATAAAATACGGAAAATTTCCCGATAATCTTTCCGTTTTAGTAAAAAAGGGATTTATCGAAAACATTAAAATCGATAAGGAAAGCTACCCGATTTCGCCATTCGGCAAAAAATTTGTTTATAAAAGAAAATACGGCAGGGTCTTATATATTAGCGGCGGCGGCGCAGGGACTTGAATACCGGATGCTGCGGATATGAGCCGTAAAAATAATGATAGCCAAAAATTATTTTTTAATAAAATATGACATTTTGACATAAAATATGTCAAAATGTCATATTTTATAATTATTTAATTTCTTATTAAAAGTAATTATAATTGATATATTTTTTTTATTTCTTAATATTTCATTAAGCATTAATAGAATTAAAACATCGTTATATTAAATAAAAAAAATTTGGTATAAAGTTTGCTCCTCTAAAAATGCAACATAATTATTTTAATTAATTTTAAAAATTAAGGGGGGTTTATGGCTGATGGAAAAATTGGTAATCCGACCGCTGTTGGTCTTGTAACGTTTGGTATTACAGTAATTCTGTTTTCTATGTTTCCGCTAGGACTAACCAACATGAACGGATTATTATTTGGACAGTTAGTATTTTCCGGGGGTTTAGCTTTTATTATCGTGGGTATCTTTAAATTTCTTATAGACGATACTTACGGCGCAACGGTATTCCTGCCGTTCGGCTTTATGTTATTGGCTTTTGCTACCATGGTAATAGGAGCTATCGGTGCGCCTAACAATCCGCAATTCGTAGGATGGTTCTTCATATTGTGGGGTATCTTTTCTTTAATGGCAACTATCGGCGGAAACATTGGGAAAAAACCGGCAATGCTGCAACTTGCCCTTTTATTGTTTACTATAGAGCTGGTTCTCGTAGGATTTAACTATCTACTCGGCTCTAATTTAATGACGATAGCCGGGGTTATCGGCGTCCTTGCGGGGATAGCCGCCTTTTATACGGCATGGGGTGTTTTCCTAAACGGTCTTGCAGGAAAAAAGGTTCTGCCGATTTAATTAAATAATTAAAAGTATTGTTTAAATTTACTAAAGACGCCTAAAATTTAAAAATTTTGGGCGTCTTTTTTTTGTTTTGAGTGGTGGCGGTGCAGGGACTTGAACCCCGGACACTACGGATATGAGCCGTAGGTGCGGTAGGCGTAAATTTCCGTAATTACTTGGAAATAATAGTAACTTTTTAATGGTGTAGTAAAATTGAAGTAAATTATTATACGGCAACGGCTTAATCTTTTGCCCCGAATATAACTGCGAACTTAAAATATTTATAAGGGCAACCGGCATTAGCAAACCCTGCTTTCTTGAGCCACTTCACCTGGGCGTGGGCGGTCGCCTCCCTGTCGAGTGTAAGCCTTTTCTTCCACGCGAGAATTTCCTTTTCCGGAACACCGCCGTTCCTTATGGTTTCCTCCCAGAGTTTTCTGTAAAAGACATCTGAGTCAGGTGTTTCTCCTAGGACCTGTTCGGCGTTTACGAATATGCCGCCGGGATTAAGGATACCGTATATTTTGGCAAAGAGCTTTCTTTTCGCGGCATCGGTAAGGTGATGTATCGACATGGCCGATATAACAGCGTCGAAAGTTTTCGTGAAGTCATAGCGGGAATAGTCGGCGGTTATGTATTTTATATTTGCGTTGCCCTTGAACCTCTGCCGTGCAACCTCCAGCATATCCTCCGCCATGTCTATAAGAGTCACGCGCGAGTCGGGATATTTTTGGAGGAGAAAAGAGGTGAGGAGGCCGGTACCGGCGCCTATATCCAACGCCTTGAGTTTTTTCTTTTTATCTCCGATTTGATTTTGAACGAGTGAAACTGGCACGGAATACAAATCGTCGAAACAGGGAATAAGCTTCCGCCTGTTCTCGTCGTAAACGGAGGCGATGGAGTTGAAGGCGGATTGGACCTGAGCAAAATTAGATTCTTTCATAGATGCATTCGGATATTTCTTGTATTTATCTTAATTATTTAATTATTTATTAAACTACTTTCTCTGACCGCTGAGACTTGCTATTGTAGCTTGTAAAACTTTAAAACTAATTTCAGCCGTATGCTTATCCGGATTAAAATTTTGCAACACTTGTTGTCTAGGATGTATGTAATTCCTGAAATCTCTTAAATCATGGCTAAATTTTTTTATATCAAGTTCGATCAATCCAACATCATGGGCTACATTTATTAAGTTATCCAGGGTCCAGTTTTGTATTGGCTTGATTTTTCCATCTTTATCTTTAGGTGCGGATTTTGATGCATTAAATTTTTGAATATCTTTTGAGGCCTTATCCTGCAAAAGTCCCTCTAAAATACTTCCACATAAAAAAATAACAGATAAAGGGGCGTTAATTTTTAAACATTTTTCTATCTCCATTATCCGTTGGTTTATAATAAATTCAAACTGTATATCAATGTTTAATAGAGATAAATCAAGGTCAAATTTTTGATTTAAAAAATTATTTTCTTCTTGCCCCTCTTGATTTTTTCTACCGAGTAGCCTATTAACAATTCTCTTGCATTCATTATAATCCGACGAATTAGATTGCTTACCATTTTTATTATTGTCTGTTTTTATCCAAAACTCTAATAATTCTTCAAGGACTTTACCTACAACTACATCAGGCTCAATATCCCAAAAAGCTTCAAGCCTTTTGCCCTTTGAGTCTCCATGAATTGAATATTTATTATCATAAATTTCAATTTTTGCATTATCTCTAAAAAATTGCGCAAAAGTAGCATTCGTAAAATCAAGAACATAACCGCTACTATTTCCTAATAAATCTCTAAAATATTTTTTCTCTATAGATTTTAAAGATGACATTTTCTCTATTAATTTTATAGCACTTTGCCGAATTCTTATATAAATAAATCGGATTTATTTTTGAGTATAAATTAAAACATATTCTTTATAAACCCCGCAACTACCCTAAAATCACTTTCAGGAACATTTTCAAGTGTTATATCTTTAAATTCCTTATTGTCAGGCATCAATACAATCTTCCTGTGCCTCCATGTTCCATCCGGCAGTTGCTCCTTCTCGCTATGATAACGCTTAACTGTGTATCTCTGGTTTGTTTCCGGGTCTGCGACCTGGCGTGATTCGACTAAAACGACTAATCCCTCGCGAGAACCGCCGCGCTCTTTCCTGAATATACAATAGCTTCCATCCTTAATCGTCGGCTCCATGGAACGTCCGACTACCTTAGCTATAAACATATCTTTGTTGAGCTTCATACTGTCATCCGCCTTCATCCAACCGCTTTCTTCCACGTGTTCTTCTTTTCCGAAAGCCGTAGCGGCGGCCTCCAGCGAATAAACCGGCAGGTATTGCACGAATTTATCTTTTTCCTCAATATCGTCTCCATTAATAATCGTCAAAGAAGAATCAGGAGGAACCGTAACTCTGCTAAATGTTTTCTCGGCCCAGCAGCTTCCAATATTCTGAGCTGCCTCTAAAACGGTATTAGTGGCTTTTTCCTGCTTGTCCGGCGGATAACCGTATTTTTTCAGTATTCTTCTAATAATTATTCTTAAATTCGCCTGGACGCTTTTTCTTTTCGCCCAGTCGATAGTGACGTTTTTATGAACCGTCTCGACAAGTTCCCTCGCTATCGTTTTTAAGGTTTCGTCGCCAAGAACTTTAACGGCGCTGTCATTTGTTTCCAGCGCGTCGTAAAAAGCTATTTCGTCGTCGCTCAAACTCAGCTTTTCGCCGCGTTTTCCGGCTTCCCTAATGTCCTTGGCCATTTCTATCAGTCTTTCGATTATCTCGGCTGTTTCTATGGTTTTATTGGTATAAGCCTTGATAGCTTTGTCTAAAAGTTCTTCGAAAGACCTTGCCTGAACTAAATTCTTTCTGCGCATTATTTTTATTTCGTCGGAGAGAAGCTTTTTTAGGGCTTCAAACGCAAGGTTTTTGCGGGGCATTTCTTTGATTTCCCTGAGAAATTCATCGGAAAGTACCGAAATATCAGGCTTCTTGAGTCCAGCCGCCGCAAATATATCTATAACCCTGTCCGATACAATTGCCTTGGAAATAATCTGTTTTATCGCCGAGTCGTAATCCTTGCCCGCCGCTTCGTTTTTATCCGAACCTGTATTTTTTATAATAGAAGCTCTCACTGCCTGAAAAAAACCGACGTTGTCTCTTATTTTCATTGATTCTTCGTTAGGCACAGCGAGCGCAAAAGCCTTTGACAGGGCCGCGATGTTTTCCAGAAACCTGTTTTTCCCGTTTTTGAGGCTTAAAATATGCTCCGTCCCGTCAAGGATAAACTGCAATCCTTCGTTAGTCTTCAGGCCGAAATACTTTTTATATTCGAACCCGTAAAACAAAGCGGAGACGACTTCATATTTTTCTTTCATTAACTTAACCGCGTCTTCCTGGTTTATGCCAGTAAGCTTTTTATCGCCCTCGGTGTAATCCGAAAGGGCCTTTCCAAGCTCGAAATAAATGCCTATATAATCGACTATAAGACCGCCGGGCTTGTCTTTAAACACCCTGTTAACCCTTGCTATGGCCTGCATTAAGTTATGTCCTTTCATGGGCTTGTCTATATACATCGTGTGCAGCGGAGGCGCGTCGAAGCCCGTAAGCCACATATCCCTGACTATAACTATCTTTAAAGAGTCGTCCGGATTCTTCAACCTGCCTCCGAGCCTGTTTCTTTTGTCCTTCGTCCTTATGTGTTCCTGCCACGGAACGGGGTCGGAATTGTTTCCGGTCATTACAATTTTTAAGACGCCCTTGTCGTCGTTTACGTCGTACCATGCGGGTCTCAGTTTCACTATTTCATCGTGCAACTGGACGCATATCCTTCTGCTCATGCAGACAATTATCGCCTTCCCGTCGAGGGTTTCCAGCCGTAATTCCCAGTGTTTAACTATATCTTTAGCGATTCTTTTTATCCTTTCTTCGTTTCCGACTATTTTTTCGGCGCTTGCCCACTCGCTTTTAAGTTTTTCTTTAACTTGGGCTTCCTCTCCTTCCGTAACCTCTTCGAAATCCCTGTTTATATTGGGCCTTTCTTCCGGCTTTAATTCCAGTTTCGCAAGCCGGTTTTCATAATAAATAGGAACGGTTGCACCGTCTTTCACGGCCTGCTCGACGTCGTAAATATCGACATAATCCCCGAAAACGGCGGGAGTACTTCTATCAGCCTTTTCTATGGGGGTTCCGGTAAAGCCTATGAAAGAAGCGTTGGGAAGCCCGGACCTTATATGCCTTGCGAATCCGTCGATAAAATCGTACTGGCTCCTGTG
>JAJXZU010000210.1:0-7982 GCA_021779895.1 bacterium | reverse complement strand
AAGCCGCGCTTGGGGGTATATTTATCGGGATTTTGCTCGGAGTAATGAATATAATCGGACAGACGGCGCCGCTCTTATTTACGAACTATTATAATACAGGCATGCCTACCGGAGTTACCGGTCCGGGCGGGGCGGTCGGGGATCTGGCGATGCTGATTTTTATATATATTCATGAACCGTCCAAAATACTGCATTACAAAGCGGAAGCGGCATCGGTGGTTTTACTGCTCTTTATATTCGCATTGGATTTGGGATTAAGGTTGATAAACTATTTGGCTAAAAGATTCATTTTATAGGAGGAATTAAAATTTTATGCCCGAAAATATAAAAGAAGTTCATGCCGGTAATATAATCGTTAACGTTAAAGACCTGAATTTTTATTACGGGAATTACCATCTTTTAAAATCGGTTAATCTTTATTTTAAAAAAAATTCCGTATGCACGCTTTTAGGCCCTTCCGGATGCGGAAAATCCACATTTCTAAGGACTCTCAACAGGATGAACGATTATACCGAAGGCGCAAAGCTTACGGGCGAAGTTTTGATTAACGGCAAAAATATATACGATAAATCGGTAGATGTGGTGGAATTAAGAAGAGATATAGGCATGGTGTTTCAAAATCCGAATCCTTTCCCAAAATCTATTTTCGAAAACGTAGCTTTCGGATTAAAAATACACGGTATAAAGAACAAGGATTTTATCGTCGAGCGCGTAGAAAAATGCCTGAAATATTCCGGGCTTTACGATGAAGTGAAAGACAAGCTGAACAAATCGGCGCTTTCTCTTTCCGGCGGACAACAGCAGAGGCTATGCATAGCAAGAGCTATCGCTACCAATCCGTCGATACTCTTAATGGATGAGCCGACGGCTTATCTCGACCCTGTTTCGACGAGCATTATACTGGATTTGATAAATTCTTTCAAAAAATATTATACTATAATAGTAGTAAGCCATAACGTTCAACAATCGGGAAGAATTTCCGATTACAGCGGTTTTTTTCTGGACGGAGAGCTTATAGAATTCGACGAAGCCGGGGCTTTTTTTACGAGGCCTAAAGATAAAAGAACGGAAAACTTTATAACGAGCAGATATTAAAAATAATAAATTTTCTTAATAAATCCGGGAACAGATTTAAAATCTGCTCCCTATAAAGGAGAGGGGTTTTCGGTGAATATATTAGATAGCGAACTTATGAAATTAAAGAAAAACGTCGTTGAGATGAGCGAAATTGTCAACGGCCAGCTAAACAGCGCAACAAGATTTTTATTCGAGAGGGACAAAAATCTTGCCGAAGAGACCATTAAAAACGACCTCAAAGTTAATTCGCTGGAAGTCAGCATTAATGAAAACTGCATAAAGCTTCTTGCTTTATATCAGCCTGAGGCGGCGGATTTAATGTTTATAACGACTACCATGAAAATAATAACCGACCTCGAAAGAATGGGCGATTTATGCGCTTCGGTATGCCAGATAGGGCTTAAACTGACGGACGGAACTTCTTCGTCGGAAGAATTTAAATGCGTATATTCATATCTGGAAGACGTTGCCTCTCGGGACGGCGAAATGCTTAAAATGGCGATGAAAATGTATGCCGACGGCGCAAAGGAGAATATAGGACTTAAAGATATTATAATAAAAGACGAAAACGTTATAGATATGCTGTCCCATAAAATCGTAGTGGATATTATAAACGCATCGATAAAAAATTTAACCACGCTTGAGAACAATATAACTTATATTTTTATTGCCCGAAAATACGAAAGATTTGCCGACCATGCCCAGAAAATTATGGAACTGCTTCTGTATATGGAATTAGGCAAAGATTTAAGAAATCTGCCGGAATATTAATAGGTTTTTAATCCCATTCCCAGCGCATTATATACGCCTATGACGTCTTCCTGTAAAAGAAGGTTTTGATTTATCAGGTTATATTCGGCGTTAAGCATATCCAGCTTATACGTCAGATATGTTATGCGGCTTGCAATGCCTGTTTTATACTGAATCCCGTAAATGTGAAACAGTTTAAGGGAATAGTTAAAATTGTTTTCGTAGCTTTTCAGGGTTTTAACGTCCCTCTTGTAATTTGCTAGAGCGCTGTCGGTTTCGCTGAAAGCGTTTATTACGGCGTTACGATAGTTTAACACGGCCTGCTGATACTGCAGTTTAGACCTCTTGTATATGCTTATATTTGTTTTGTAATTAAATATAGGCGCCAAAATATTCAATCCGAAATTCCATACGCTGTTAGTATCGGTAACGAAATTGTTTAGGCCCGGACTTGCGTAACCGTAGTTGCCCGTCAGGTTTAATACCGGAAAAAAATTAGCAAGACTTTCTTTTTTCGCGTAAGCGTATGATAAGACGTTGTATTCGGCTCCTTTGACGTCCGGCCTTTGCGTTAAAATTTCCGAAGGAATGTTCGGCGGTATAAGATTAGCATAATTCATGCCGTTATAGCCGTTAAAATTTCCTGCTTTAGTATCGGTTTTGAATTTGAATTTTTCCGGGAATTTTCCTATATAATAAGCCAGCGTGTTTTCGGTAATATCCTGAAGTTTTACGGAATCGTTCAATTCCGTTTTTAAGATTTCGAGATTTGTTTTAGCGGTTTCTACCGGTTCCGCATCTATGAGTCCGTCTTTATATTGAATCATATAAAGCTTTAAAATTTCTTTTTCGGCGGCATATTGTTTTCTTAGATTATCCGCAGATTTTTCTAAAGCCGATATTTGAAAATAAGCCTGAGCTACATTGCTTATTAAGGTCAATTTTACGACGTCCGCATCTTCTTTGGAAACCGCGACGTTTGCCTTTGCCTGTTTTATAGCGTTATTGACCTGATTCCATGCGTCTAATTCATAAGAAGCGCTCAAACCGGCTTGATTTAAATTATAAATTACCGTGGAAGCGGCGCCTGAAGAACCGCTGCCTGAGAATATCGAAGTTTCGTAGCCCGGAAGTTTATTTCTAGTAGCGCTGAAATTGAAATTAACGACAGGAAATAAATTAGATTCATTCTGCGAAACGTAAGTTTTTGCGACCTGAATATTTTTTACCGCGATAAGATAATTTAAATTGTTTTTAACCGCCTCGCCGACTAAAATATCCAGCTCTTTATCGCCAAAATTTTTCCACCAGTCGTTTTTTACCGGCATATTGCCGGTTTTAAGGGCATATTTGAACTTTTTTGGGATTTTTACCGCGATTTTTTTGGGACTGCCGAACAGGCTGCAGCCGCTTAGGATAAAAACGGAGCCGAAGCCTAAGCCTAAGCAAAACAGCAGGAATAAAATTTTATTTATTTTTATTTTTGGTCTCGATATTTTCATATTAAATAATGTTAAAATTTTAATTGACTGAATTTTTAATTTATTATATTCTAATTATACTGACTATAAAGTCATATTGTCAATCGGTTTTTTGTCCTGATTGTAAATTTATTAATCCGGCAGATTAAAATAAAATATAAATTGAAATATTAAAATAAAGGTAATTTTATGATTAAAAGATTTATAATAGCGTTTCTTGTTTTAGCCGTCATATTCGGCGGAATATTCGGATACAAGGCATATATAGGCTATAAAAACGGGCAGATGATGAAAATGATGAAATATCCGCCTGCTTCGGTATCCGTAGCCGTTTCCAAAATAGGGGACTGGCAGCCATATATTCATACCATAGGGAACGTAACGGCGATAAATTCGGTTAACGTAACGACCCAGGTGGCGGGACAGGTTAAAGGCATATATTTTAAATCCGGCGAATTTGTTCATAAAAATCAGCTCCTGGTAACCCTTGACGATTCTATTCAGCTTGCCCAGCTAAAACAATATAAATCCCAATTAATCGTTAATAAATTTAATTATCTGCAGTATAAAAAAGCCTATGAGAAAAATGCCGTTTCCAAAGCGTCTTATATTCAAATGCTCTCGACTTTAAAACAGAACGAAGCGTTAATAAATCAAACGGAGGTCGTTATAAACGATATGGCCGTCAGAGCTCCTTTTTCGGGCATAGTAGGAATAAGAAATTCAAGTTCCGTAAATCTCGGTCAGTATATTCAGCCCGGAACAAATATTATCCCGCTTTATTCCGTCAATCCCATTTATATCGATTTTACTATGCCGCAAAACGATTTGCACAATTTAAAAATAAATCAGAAGGTTAAAGTAGAACTGGATTCTTACCGTAAGACCTTTACCGGCAGGATAAAAACTATAAGCATAGACGTCAATACGGTTTCCAGGAATATAACCGTCAGGGTTATAATAGATAACGGCTCTCTGATTTTAAGGCCGGGAATGTTCGTTACGGGAAGGGTCTTTCTTCCGGTTATACATAACGTCGTTACCGTTCCTGCTACCGCCGTGACATATAATCCTTACGGAGATTTTATCTATATCGTGGTTAAAAAGAACGGCCAATATATGGCAAATACCGATTACGTTACAGTAGGACAGCAGAGGAACGATACGGTAGTAATATCTAAAGGTTTGAAACCCGGAGCAATCGTCGTTACCGCCGGACAGGTCAAACTCAGAAACGGCGCTCCGGTTATTATCGAAAACGGCATAGGAAATGCAGGAAAAGCGAACATAGGTAAAAATAAGGGCAAGGGGAGCAATAAATGAGTTTTACCGATATATTCATAAAAAAACCGGTTCTCGCGATAGTCTTAAGCCTTATTATTTTAATTCTGGGCGCAAGGTCTTTGTCCGAGCTTACAGTAAGAGAATATCCGAAAGTAAAAGATACGCTGATAACCGTCCAGACCGCTTATCCCGGCGCCAGCGCAAACGTGGTGCAGGGTTTCATTACTATGCCTCTCGAAAGGGCTATAGCTTCTTCGGAGGGTATCGATTATATTACCTCGTCCAGCACCGAAGGCGTGAGCACCATTATGGTGTTTATGAAACTTAATTATGATCCTAATGCCGCACTTGCCGAGGTGCTTTCGCAGGTAAATTCCGTCCTGAACCAGCTTCCTAAACAGTCCCAGCTTCCGGTAATCACAAAAACAAGCGTGACGAATCTGGCATATCTGTATCTTGCATTTACGTCGAATTCCTTAAGCAGTTCGCAGATGACGGATTACCTGACGAGGGCGGTTCAGCCCAAAGTCCAGGCGATAAACGGCGTAGGGCAGGTTATGATTTACGGAAACAAACAGTTCGGAATGAGGATATGGCTTAATCCTAAAAAAATGGCGGAATTTAACGTTACGCCCGTGGAAGTTTCGCAGGCGCTCGCGAATAATAATTATATATCCTCAAACGGATATACGAAAGGAAATTATATACAGGTAAATATATCCGCGGATACCTTATTAAATAGCGTAAAACAGTTTAAAAATTTAGTCGTGGCGAACGACGGCGGAACTTTAATAAGAATAAAAGATATCGGCACCGTCGAAATGGGTTCGGTAAGTTACGACGCCGGCAATATAATGAACGGGAAAAAAGCCGTGGTTATGGGTATATTTACTACGCCTACCGCCAATCCTCTTACCGTAGTCAAAAACATTAGGAAAATACTCCCGTCGCTCAAACAGCAGCTTCCGGCGCATATAAAACTCAGGGTTGCGTTCGACAGAACCGTATTTATAAGCAGTTCCATTAACGAAGTCGTAAAAGCAGTCGTAGAAACTCTGATTATAGTCATTATAGTCATATTTTTATTTCTGGGTTCAGCTAGAAGCGTTATAATTCCTGTAATAGCGATACCGCTTTCCATAATCGGCGACCTGTTTATCATGTATTATCTGCATTATTCAATAAATCTGCTGACCCTTCTCGCTATGGTTCTGGCTATCGGACTCGTCGTGGACGACGCAATCATCGTCGTCGAAAACGTAAGCAGGCATATAGAAGAAGGTAAGAAACCCATGGATGCCGCTCTTATAGGAGCAAGAGAACTCGGCATACCGGTTATAGCCATGTCCATTACGCTCGTAGCCGTTTTCCTGCCGATAGGTTTTATGGGAGGACTAACCGGAGCGCTGTTTACCGAGTTTGCTTTCTCGCTGGCCGGGGCCGTGCTTATATCGGGTATCATAGCTTTAACTCTTTCCCCAATGATGTCTTCTAAATTTCTTAAAGAAGATATGGGCAAGGGAGGTTTCACCCACTTTTTAGACGTTTCTTTCGATAAAATCAAAACGGTTTACTCTAAGATATTGCATGGCATCCTCGATTATAAACCGGTTGTGGCTTTAGTTATAGCAGTCGTTCTTGTCAGCGCGTATTTCCTTTTCATAACTACAAAGAGCGAACTTGCGCCTACGGAAGACCAGGGAGTCATATTCGTTATGGGAACCGCTTCGCCTACTTCTACGTTTAAAAATCTAAATATGTACGCAAAACAAATGGGCGGCATATATAATTCTATCCCGGAAATGGACCGTTATTTTATGGCGCTGGGAGTTTCAGGCAATAACAGCCTGATATCCGGTTTAATACTTAAACCTTGGGACGAAAGAAAAAAGACGCAGATGCAGCTTACGCCGGTTCTGCAGGGAAAATTAAATTCGGTGGCCGGCTTAAAGTTGGTCGCGTTTGCCCTGCCTAGCCTTCCGGGTTCTCAGGGCCTGCCGGTGGAGTTCGTGGTCAATTCGACTACGAGTTATGCCGAATTGATGGGCGTTACGGACAGCCTCATGGAGAAAGCTATGCAAAGCGGCTTATTTTTATATATGGACAGCGACCTCAAATACGACGAACCTCAGTTAAAAATTTCCATAGATAAAAGCAAAGCACAGAGTATAGGAGTGAATATGCAGGAAATAGGAGACACTCTTTCGACTATGCTGAGCGAAAACTACGTCAACTGGTTCGAGATAAACGGCTACAGCTATAAAGTCATACCGCAGGTTTTGCAGAAATACAGATTTACCCCGAATATGCTGAAAAATTATTACGTTAAGGCTTTGAACGGGAATATGGTGCCTCTTTCAAGTTTTATCAAAATTAAAACCGTAGTCGTGCCGGAATCTTTAAATCAGTTTAACCAGTTGAATTCCGTTACGGTATCCGCCGTTGCCAAACCTGGCGTGACCGTCGGCCAGGCGTTAAGCTATCTGGAAAATACTTCGAAGAACATATTTCCTAAAGGATTTTCGTATAATTTTGCGGGACAGTCCAGGCAGTTCGTCGAAGAAGGTTCGGCTATGCTCGTAACATTTTTCTTTTCGCTGATAATTATTTATCTGATTCTCGCCGCTCTATTCGACAGTTTCGTCGACCCCCTTATTATCCTGATAAGCGTTCCTATGTCTTTAACGGGGGCTTTGATATTTTTAAGCTTAGGTTTCGCAACGGTAAATATTTATACCGAAGTAGGGCTCGTTACGCTTATAGGGCTTGTCAGCAAGCACGGAATACTTATTACTAAGTTTGCCAACGACTTGCAGAAAGAAGGGATTGATAAGCGCTCGGCCATAGAACAGGCTTCGGCGATAAGGCTCAGGCCGATTCTGATGACGACCGCCGCAATGGTTTTCGGGGTAGTGCCTCTTTTAATAGCTACAGGCGCCGGAGCGGTCAGCAGGTTCGATATAGGTCTCGTCATAGCCGCCGGACTCGGCATAGGTACGTTTCTAACGATATTTGTAGTTCCGACCGTATATATGTTTATCGGTAAAGATTTAAACAAAAGCAGTGAAAACGCAAAATAATAAAGGTATCAGATTTCAAATCTGATACCTTTATTATTTTCTAAGTCTTGGGTCGACAAGGGCATAAGCTATGTCCGCCAAAAGATTTCCGATAAGCGTGAGTACCGCTCCTATTACTAATATTCCCATTATCGTAGGATAATCGCGGGCGAGGACGCTCTGGTAGAAAAGCCTCCCCATTCCGTTTATGTCGAATATAGTTTCTATTATTACGCTTCCGCCTATCAGCCCCGGAACGCTTAAGCCGAGTATAGTTATAAAAGGTATTAAGGCATTTTTCATGGCGTGCTTATAGACGACCGTCCGTTCT
>JAJXZU010000056.1:0-8038 GCA_021779895.1 bacterium | reverse complement strand
ATCGGCTCCGGATTTTTCTGCAATAACCGCCTTCCTGATTTCTTCGTCCAGATCTATATGGTTCGTGGAAGTTCCTATGCTTGCGTTTATTTTTGTGGTTAAACCTTTTCCTATCCCGACGAATTTGTCCCTGTTTTTATTGTGTAAAATAACTGCCTTACCGCTAATTATGTTTTCTTTGAGCGCTTCCAAAGGGACGTTTTCCTTAGCCGAAACGTATTGCATGCCGGCGGTTTGTATATTTTTAAGAGCGTTTTCTTTTTCCGTCATATATTTTTTTCTCCTTGCGGTTTTGTCTTTTTTAGCTTTAAATTAATTTCAAAAGTTCTTTGCGCTTTCTACGATATTTTCAGCTATTAACTTATTGGAATAAAATGATAAGTGCATATAACTGCCCACCGCGTTTAAAATATTATACCCCTCCGGCTTAAATATGCCGGGAGCGCTAAGGCTTTCGTATTCGAGTATATTTTTTACGTCTTTGCCGGCGGCGCCGTCTTTTATAAGTTTAGAATAATGGAACTCATGCCCGTTAGCAGTTAAACCGGCTTCGCCCAGAAACGTTTTTTCTTTGAGCCTGACGGTTCTATATCCAAGCGAAAGTCCGCCTTTATCCATAGAAGCGCGGAACGGAAAAATACCCGCGGCATCGAAACTTTTCCGCTTATAAGTAATTTTTTCGCACATATACATCAATCCCCCGCACTCGGCATATATTATACCATTATTTTTGAAGAATTCATAAATTTCTTTCCTGATAGCCGCATTTTCGGCGAGAACGTCCGCGTATATTTCGGGATAGCCGCCGCCGATATAAACAGCCTGCGTCCCTTTCGGCAAAGTTTTATCTCTTAAGGGGCTAAAAAAAACGATTTCCGCGCCGAAACTTTTTAAAATTTCAAAATTAAAATTATAATAAAAAAAGAAGGCTTTATCTAAAGCGATGGCAATTTTAGTTTTAGCCTTAATTTTAGTTTTAATTTTTTCCGCCTTATTAATCCCGCTCTTATTTTCCGCGCGGCTCTTTTTAAACAATTTAATAAAATCTTCGGAATTTTCTTTCAATGTTTTTACTAAAAGGTTAAAATCTACGTTTTTAAATACGGCATCTTTTATGCGTGAAACCTTTTTATCGAAAGTTTTTTTGCTTTTTTCGCTTTCCAAGGAGTTAACCGCCAATCCGAGGTGCCTTTCTTTTATGGAAAAAACAGCTTCGTTATTTAAAACATAGCCGAAAACTTTTATATCGGGAATGTTGTCTTTAATTTCTCTTGAAATTATTTCATAATGCCTCTGGGATGAAATATTATTTAAAATTACCCCGCAGACGTTTATGCCTCTTTTGTAATTTTTTAGTCCGTAAACCAACGAAGCCATAGTCGATGAAATTCTTTTGCAATCCATAACCAGAACAACCGGAAGTTTAAATTTATTCGCTATTATATATGAATTTCCGTCGTAAAGACCCATAGCGCTTTCCACGACAAAAGCTTTTTCCCCGCTAATATTTTCGTTTTTATTTCCGGCGTTTTCCGGTTTTTCCGGGGCGTTTTCGCTCCCGCCGAAAAACCATTCGGTTAAATGTTCGTCCGGTATAAGAAAAGGGTCTAAATTTTTTACGCGGACGTCGGAATTTAAAGCTTCCGACAATATTACCGGGTCGATAAAATCCGGTCCCGCTTTATAAACGCTTAACCGGTAACCCGCGTCTTTCAGCGCCTTCGAAAAGGCTAAAGTTACTGTCGACTTTCCCGACGAAGACCTGTCGGACGCAAAATAAACGGCAAACATAAGAAAATCCCGCCTAATTTAATAAGAACATTATCAATAAAGTATCCCGTGAAAACCGATTAAGGCCGCCGTAAAAACAACCTCCGAGAGTTTTACGGTAAATCCGAGGATATCCCCGTTTACTCCGCCGAACCTCTTTCCAAAATAAAACGCGGCGGAAAGAACGGCGAAAACCGTAACGAGCAAAGAAAAAATACCGGCGAGCTTTAAAAAAAAATAGATAATTATCACGGTAAAGACGGATGCGGCGATAAGCGAGGCGGCATCCGTTCCTTCGGTAAAGATAGTCCCTATGCCTTTAAAGTTTTCGGGCGTGCTGGAAAAATAAGACATAACCGTTATGGAATATCTTCCGGCAACGGGAAAAGTCAGCAGGACAAGATACATGAAATTAAAATTACCGATAAAACCGGGGCTAAAACTTTGGGCCGGTTCGGCCTGCGTTATCAGCGACCACATTATTAAAACGTAAAAAATTACCGCAAGATTTCCGGCAGTCCCTGCGTTTACGTCCTTCATGGCTTTATAAAACCTGTCTTTGTCCCCGCTTTTAAGATAGGCGAAAAAACCGTCCGAGGTATCCGAAAGACCGTCGAAATGGAGCCCTCCGGTAATAATGTAAAGAAAAAAAATAGAAATAAGTATCGAGGGCTGAAACGGCAGGAACTTATTAAAAATATAAAAAACAAAAGCCAATATTATTCCTATTAATAATCCCGCGAGAGGAAAATATTTAATGGATTTTTTAATTTTGTTTATATCTTCGCCGGCGGACTTTCCGCTTTTTCTCTTAAATTTAAATACCGTTAAAAAATTTACGGCTTCGGATAATCCGCTCAGTATAAACATACTTTAAATTATATTTAACGGTTAAGTTTCGAGGCTATAACCCCGGCTTCGTCGAACGTAAGCATATTATTATACATATTCAGCGCCGTTTCTATTATCTTCATTGCGATAACCGCCCCCGTGCCTTCACCGAGCCTCATAGACAAGTCCAGTATGGGGGTTTTGCCGGTAAGTTTGACCGCGGCTTTGTGCCCCTTTTCTTTGGAAAGATGCCCTATAAACATATAATCGGAAACATACGGGTTAATATTTAAAGCGATTAGCGCGCCGGCGGTAGAAATAAAACCGTCCACGACGACGGGAATTCTATTTATAGCGCACCCGAGTATAAATCCGGCTATCGCGCCTATCTCCAAGCCTCCAACCCCGGCAAGAACGTCTATTGCGTCGCCGTTTTCGCCGTTAATTATATTAGATTGAATCGCCTTTTTTATAATTTCCGCTTTCTTTTTAATTATATCCGAATTTACTCCCGTCCCTCTGCCACAGACAAGTTCAGGAGCCTTTTTGGAATAAAAACAGGTAATTGCGGACGCTGGGGTAGTATTGGCTATTCCCATATCGCCGGTCGCGCAGATTCCGGCGCCCTTTTTCTTAACTATTCCGGCTATTTCTATACCTTTGAGGAGAGATTTAACGGCTTCCGCGGATGCCATGGCCGGACCCTTATTTATATTAAACGTCCCTTTTTTGACTTTGCCGTTTATAAAACTTGAAGACGGAAACGTTTCGATACCGCCCATATCCGCATTTATTCCGACATCCACCACGACGACGTTTGCGTCAACCGAGTCCGCTATCGTATTTATGGCCGCTCCTCCGCTCAAAAAATTTCTCACCATTTGAACGGTAACGTCCTGCTTGAACAGGCTGACTCCTTCTTCGGCTACGCCGTGGTCTCCGGCAAAAACGCATACGAATTTTTTATTTAACTTATTATCCGACAACGGTCTTTCTTCTTCCGTGATAGCGACGACGTCTTTTACGAACTCCTCCAGCCTGCCGAGGCTTCCTTTAGGCTTTATAAGCCTGTCGAGCCTACGTTCCGCAATTTTATAAAATTTCCGCTTGTCCGCCGGCTTTATTGACCCGGTAAGAGAAAAAAGATAGTCCCTGTCGTTCATATTTATTTATTATAAATTAGATTTGCGCAAAAAGAAAGGCCGGTAAATTACTCCAAAATAAAGGTATCAGATTTCAAATCTGATACCTTTATTTTAACGCTAACGGATTACCCGCGATAACGCAGTAGGCTTTGTCCGAAGCGGAAGAAAGCTCCTGTTCCATTAAGCCGTTCAATTCGATAAATTTCCTGACGTATGCGTCAACCGGCACCATATTGAAACCGAGGGAATCCGCGACGGTAACGACGGAGCATTCTATTTTTGAAAGGTATCCGGAAAATTTTATAACCGATTCGAGGGCGGAACCGTAACCGGCTATATCCTTAAAAACAGACGAAAGCCACAGCGTCATAGAATCTATAAGAATTACGCCGCTTCCCGGAACGGATTCTGAAGATAAATATTTGCGGATATTTTCGATTTCCGTGAATAAATCGCCGAAATTTTCGTGAACGATAAAAGCTTTATTCCGCTTTTCCTTGTGTTTTTTAATTTTTAAAGCCATCTCTTCGTCTTTCCCTTCCCCTTTAAGCTCCAGCCGCGCCGTCGCGATAAAATGAAGCAATCCGCGGCTTTTTCCGGTTAAACCCTCTTCTGTTGAATCCCACCGCCCGCCTGCGGCAACAGGAGCTTCCGCTTTATACAGCGAAAGCGCCGTTTCCTCTGCAAAACCGGATTTTCCGCATGAAATTCCGCCCGTAATAAAAATTTTTTCCATAATTAATTTTAATTTTCTTTTAATTTTCCAAAAGTTTCTCGAACTTTGTTTCCTCTAAAGGCTGAGACAGTAAAAATCCCTGAATGTAGTCGCATCCAAGCTCTTTTAATAATTCAAACTGCCCCTCGGTTTCCACGCCCTCGGCGATAGATTTCATATTCAGTTTCTTTGAAAGATAAATTATAGTTTCGACTATATATCTGGAATGTTTGTCCGAAAGCATTTTTCTGACGAACGAAATATCTATTTTAAGATTATCGAACGGGAGGTCGGCAAGATAAGAAAGGGAAGAATACCCGGTTCCGAAATCGTCTATCGAAAGCCCGAACCCTTTTTCTTTTAAATCGTTCAGCAGCCTGCCGGAATATTCCAGATTATCTATAAAGGTTCTTTCTACTATTTCAAAATTAAATAAACTAGGTTCTACGCCGTTTTTACCGAGCGCCGCCTCGATATTATCTTTTATGCGGGGGTCGCCGAAACTCGCGGGAGAAATATTTACCGAAACCGGAACGATGCTAAGTCCTCTATCCGACCACATTTTTATTTTAGACGCCACCTCTTCCAATATCCAGTTTTCAACCTTAGCAATCATTCCGCTCTGTTCCAAAAACGGTATAAACTCCATAGGCGGCGTCAGCCTGCCGTTTCTACGCCACCTCAAAAGAGCTTCCGCGCCTTTTATAGAACCCGTCTTTATGTCGAAATAAGGCTGATAATGCAGGACGAATTGTTTTTTTGCCATAGCTTCGTTTAGCCCGTTCCTTAGTTCGACCTTTTTCCTTGCGGATTCTTCGAATTCTTTTTTAAAAAATCCGACGGTATTTTCGCCTTTTAATCTGGAATTAAGAAGGGCGGACTCGGCTTTATCGAAAATATCCTGGGATGTTACGGCATCTTTAGGATAAAGAGATATCCCGGCGTTAAAAGATATATTTATCTTATTTTCGCCGTCGCCGTCCAGCACATAAGGTTCGTTAAGAGCATCCAAAATCCTGTTGACGATATGAAGGGCGTCTTCGTCGAATTTTAACCGCTTTAAAAATACCGCGAATTTATCCGCCTCCCATCTTGCTAAAATATCGTAGCTTTTTATAATATTTTTTATCTTATTCGACATTTCGATTATTATTTTATTGCCCGTTTCAAAACCCAGAGTATGGTTTATTAAAGAAAAATTTACCGGATTTATTATTGCAAGGGCGCAGGAGGAAGGTTCGTCCGAAAAACCGGAATCTTTTATAAATCCGTCTATCTTTTCTTTAAGCATTTTTTTATTGGGAAGGCCGGTAAGCGGGTCGAAATGTATTAACAGCTCCATAGTTTCTTCGGCTTTTATTTCTCCGGTAATATCTTTTCCGGTAGTTATGTAATATTCTGTATCGCCGGTTCCGGTTCCGCCGCCGTCGGCGCCGGAGTTAAAAGGCGTAATAGTCGTATAGCAGTAAATATCGCCGCCGTCTTTTGTTTTATACGTGAATATATCCGTTAAGACCTCGCCGGAAACGATAGTGGCGAGAAATTTTTCGGCAAGCGCTTTTTTTCCGGAGCCGCCTTCGAATATTTTGGAATAATGTTCGCCGGCAAGTTCGTTTGCCGAATAGCCGAATATTTTATACGCGCTTTCGTTTACGTATAATATGTTAAAATATTTATCCAGAATAACCGCGAAATCAGAGCCTGAATTTAACGCCGTCCGAATCATGGAATGCCATTTTTCGTCTTCTGTTTTATCGAGCGCGTAATTTATATCCATCATCATCTCTTTCAACAGGTTATAAGTATCTGTTTTAAAAAATCCTTTTTCGGCTGCATATAGAGAAAGAACGCCTATCGTTTTGCCCTTTTTTATAATCGGCACGGCGGCGCTTGATAGATAGCCCCTTTTTGCCTGTTCCTCCCTCCAAGGCAGCATTAAAGGATTTTTTAAGGTATCGTTGTTAATTACTATTTTAGAATTTAAAAAAGAAGTAATAAGCGGTCCCTTTTTTGCTTCGGGAGTATTTAAATGATGTTTTAAATAATCGAGATAATCGCTTTTTTCATAAGAAAAGGAAACTTTTATATTAAGTCCGGGGTCGAAAAGTATTATAAAGGCATTTACGAATAATCCCCGCCGTACTATCCTTTCGCATATATCGGAAAATAAAGAATTTTCGTCTTTTGTCCTGACTATGAGCTGGTTGACTTCGGATAGCGTGGCATACATCGTTTGGAGCGCCTTGAAAGAAAGAAACAAGCCGTCGTACATCTTCTGCTTGGAAACGTCCAGCACGAGAACCAGCCCTGCCGGTTTGCCGTTATAAGAAATAGTATATGCAAAAATAACGGTGGGCTTTAGAACGCCTTCTTTTGTTATATGCATATGGGTTATCTGCTCGGCGGCGAAAACTTCTCCCTTTATTCTTCTTTCGGCAAGTTTTTTTACCGCAGGCTTGTATTCGTCGGCTATTATGTCGTAGGGAGTTAAGCGGCTCAGCTCCTCTTCGGAATAGCCGATAAATTCCCTGAACGTTTTGTTTGAATGAACTATCCTGCAGTTATCCTGATAAATAAAAACCCCTATCGTCTTTGAGCCGAACAGGGCGTCGATAAATCCGTCGAGGCTTTTAACGTTGAAATCTTCGGTTATTTCCATAAATTACCGCAAATTTACAATATAATCTATAATAATTTTATTATTTTTTTATTATTTATTATTATATCATTAATAAGAGCTTTTATTAAACGTCGGTTTTATTTTTTTTGTTTTTTTGGGTATCCTGGTTTTGGTAATAAGTTTACGGGAGGACCATTTAACGCCGTTTCGGATGGTGGGCGCGGAGGGTCTCGAACCCCCGGCTTCCACCGTGTGAAGGTGGCACTCTACCCCTGAGTTACGCGCCCCGTTTCTTTTTTTAATTTATTATATAATTTAATATTCGTTAATTCAAGGATTATCGGCGCGCTTTATCGGCGCCGTAAACTTAAATTAATTTTAACCTTTGATATAATAAAATTACTTTAAAGCGTCGAGCGCTTTTAAAACGTCTTCGTAATCCGGTTCGTTGGTTATTTCGGAAACTAACTGCTTATAAACAATTTTGCCTTCTTTGTCCGCGATAAAAACGGCTCTGGCGGCAAGCCCTTTTAATGCGCCTTCGCCTATGATAACGCCGTATTTTTCCATATCTCTATACCTGAAATCGGACGCCGTGGTAATATTTTTTATGCCGTAGCTTTCGCAGAATCTGTCCTGGGCGAAAGGCAGGTCCATAGATATGACGTTTACGTCGATATCGGTATATTTGGCAAGCATCTCGTTAAATTTTTTGGTTTCCATTTCGCAAACCGATGTATCCAACGAAGGAAGGGTAATTATCAGCTGGATTTTTTCTTTCCTGCCGCCTACTTTTTTTTCTTTTAAATCTTTAGTTACGACTATAACTTCGGGAGCGGCATCCCCTATATTAAGCGCCGGTCCGCTCAGCGATACCGGGTTTCCTTTTAAAGATACGGTTTCAGCCATTTTAATCCTCTTTTTTAAATTATTTATATTATTTTTTTATTTTTTATT
>JAJXZU010000183.1:0-8232 GCA_021779895.1 bacterium | reverse complement strand
GCGGTTTTCAATTCTTCGAGAACGGCATTTTCATAAACAAACACAAACTTCCACGGCTGATGATTGTAACACGACGCCGACAAAGAAGCCGAGAGGGCAAGCGTTCTTATGAGGTCTTCCGTTATATCGGTTCTTTCTAAGGACCTGTAAGCCCGCCTTGATTCTATTACCGTAGATAAGTCCATTTTTTATTCCCCGATAAATTTAACATGCAAAATTAATATCTGCGCTTGATTTAATTATACCATTATTATAATTAAAAATAACTGCAAAATTATCAAACGTTTTATAAAAAATCCTTGACACTAATTATTTATGCATGATAATATTTTAACAAATCGTTCATTGTAAATAATTATTTAACCAAACTTTATCTCAAAAGTTTAGGGAAACAGGTGCAAATCCTGTACTGTACCCGCAGCCGTGATAACTTATAACGGGCTCTTTATTTTATTATAAACCGTTATTAAGAACATTCCGATATGCCACTGGCAAGGTTAATATTTGCCGGGAAGGCGGAATGTTCCCATGTTTAAGCCGGAAGACCTGCTTTTAGATAACATTTTAATTTAATTAGCGGGAGGTCTAATTATGTTTTCACGTCTTTTTTATTCATTCAGTTTTAAACAAAGAGTCATTCTTCTTTACGCCTTATTATTTTCCTATCTGTTAATTTCGGTAATCATCCTGATAGACAGGTCTCAAGAGTTTCCTTCTATGTTAAGCCTAGGCTCCCTCGCCTTTTTCTTCGGCATAAAGCACGCCCTCGATGCCGACCATATTGCCGCGATAGACAATACTACGAGAAAAATAATGAACGACGGTAAAAAGCCCGTAGGCGTCGGGTTCTATTTTTCCATGGGACATTCCGTTTCCGTTTTTGTCTTAACTATAATTACTATAATAATAGGAAAATTCGTGGTTAAGGCATATCCCGAATTGGGCGATATAAGCGGTTTGATAGGCACGGGCGTTTCCGCTTTGTTTCTGTATCTCATAGCTTTTATGAACGTTATTATCTTAATAAGCATCATTAAGATTGCGAAGGACTTTAAGAACTTTAAAAACAAGAAGATAGAGGAAGAGCTTTTAAAAAGGGGGTTTATGTTCCGGTATTTTAACGGTATCATGAAGCTCATAACGTCCAGCTGGCAGATGTTTTTCGTAGGAGTGCTATTCGGCATCGGATTCGATACGGCGTCCGAGGTCGCCATACTTTCCATGTCCGCCGTATTTGCTTCGTCAGGCAGGCCTTTAATCGACGTCATGGTGCTGCCTTTAATATTTTCGTCCGGCATGATGCTCTTAGATTCTACGGACGGCGTCGTAATGCAGTATGCGTACAGCTGGGCGTTTCTAAACCCCGTAAGGAAGATATTTTATAATATTTCCATAACGAGTATTTCCGTTTTTCTGGCATTCGGCATAGGGACGCTGGAATGGCTTCAGGTTATAGGGATGGAATATAATTTAAAGGGGCAGCCGTGGGATTTTTTTAATAACGTATCTTTCGGAATATTGGGCGGAGCCATTGCTATAATATTGACGTCCGCATGGCTCCTTTCTATAGCCGTCTATAAATTAAGCAGGGTAGAAGAAAGGTATAACGCAATAGAATAAAAATAATGATGAACCGTGCGATTAATTTTAAAAAACATATATATAAGCCATTTTTAGCCCTGATTGTATTTACATTCTTACAGTTTGTCGCTTCGCTGTCCCCAGCGCGTGCGTCGGATTACGGCTCAAATTATACTGCCGGCTCTAAAGATTCTTTTTTATCCCAAATAAAACTGTTCGGCACTTTTGCTTCGTCTTATACGTATAATTTTGCGAATCCTGTCGCAAATGCACAGTTTCCGAACGGCAATTATAACGGAAATTATATAGATAATTATAAAGCGAACGGCTTTACGGTCAATGAATTTGATATAACGGTCTCAAAAGACGCATTTTCTAAAGGAAGAAATAATTTTGGCGCAGGCTTTAAAGTGTCTTTAGATACTGGAGAAAATATTCAGGCAGTAGGGCCTTATACCGGAAACTATAGCTATTATACCCGACCTGTCTATAACCGCCCGCTATACGGATTCAGGCAGTTTTATGTTTCTTTCGGTATTCCGGTAGGAAACGGATTAAAAGTTGACCTGGGCGAAAAAAACTATTTAATAGGTTTTGAATCGTATAACTTATCGAGGCTGTGGGAAAATACTTATTCTCCAATAACGGCGATAGAGCCGGGCGAACTTACGGGAATTTTTTTTAAATATCCGTTTATTCCGAAACGGTTAAATATGGTTTTTGGGGTCGCCATGACCGATAACGCCTTATCGCCGATAAACAGATATCCTACGCTTGAATATATCGCTTCATACGAACCCCTAAATTATTTAAAATTACACGAAGGTATAGTTTACGGAGCAGAAAATTTTATTATATACGATAATAATCTTTATCAGGACAATTTAAATAAATTTTTTTATAATTTTATAGACGCAAAATATAAATTTTTAAAATATTGGACGGCGGCATTCGATTACGAAGTCGGTTTAAACGGCGGTATAAATAAGTCTATAGTATATAGCAACGGCATAAATCCGGCGCAGTTTAACTCTTCCGAAAATATTTATCCTTCTTTCTTGATTTCAACCTCAGATTCGACTTTTAACAAATCCCGTTTTTCTGGAATTGCGTTTTATCTGCATCATTACTATATCTTAAACGCCGGCAGGTTTTCTCAAACTATAAGAGAAACTGCCGTTTCCGACCCTAACGGCATGTGGGAAGAGGAAAGCGTTCCGGGAATAGCCTACCGTTATTTTGATTCGACATTTACCATAGGATACAGGCCGCCTTCAAAAATTTTAAAGAATGTTCAGTTCAGGCTCGAATTTGAAAACCAAATTGCCAATCACAAGATTTACGGCAACGGCAGGAGCATTCAAAATACTATAAACACTATGGCGATTTATACTTTTTGAAAAACAGGAGGGGCAGAAAAGATTTATGAAATATGGGGTTTTAAGTGGGGTGGATGACAGGTTTTGAACCTGCGACCACCGGAGTCACAATCCAAAGCCCTTATCTTATAACTGATATATTTTATTGGGATAATAAGCTAACGCTAAACCTGCCTATGTGAAAATCTCGCCATAGCGGTTTCAGACGGCCATATATTCCGCAAAGGAATAAGTTTCGGGTATAGGTATATTATCTTCCCTTAATCCCTGAACATGCATGCTTATGGCATCATGCATATTCTTCTCGGCTTCTTCTCTGGTCGCGCCTGTTGCCACGCACCCCGGAAGGTCAGGGGAATATGCAGAATAATTTCCGTCGGCTTTTTCTATTACTACTAAAAAACGGTGCATTTTATTTTACCTCTTTTATTTTTGCCTGTTTCAATATACTGTTTAGCGTTCCGGGAGCCAAATCGTCGTTGGGATGTCCGGCTATCGTTACCCTGCCGGGTTTAGAGGGATGTTTATATTGCCTGTGACTTCCTCTTACCGCGACTTCCCGCCACCCGTCCAATTCTATTAATTTTATGACGTCCCTTATTTTCATTTATTTACCGTTTTTATTATATCATTAATTATAAAAAAAAATCAGGATTTTACCCCTTCCGCACCTCCGGTTTCTTAATCCCAAACTTCTTGGCCAGAAGGCTAAAAAATTGTTTCGTGTTTCCAGTCGCTTGGGCGGCTTTTGACATGTTATAGTCGTTTTCACTTAAAATTTCCACCACCCGTTCTTTGGTCCATTCTGTTTTCTTGCCGGGTTTTGAAGCCTTGTAAATATCATTCCAGTTTTTGACGAAAAGGTAAGGTTCCTTAGGATCGTAGTTTCTTCCGAGCAATCCTTCCTTAAAATAAATATCTATAGCCCTGAGCGCAAATTCCCGTTCTTCTTCCACTTCTTTTGATTTATCTATCCTAACAAGAAACGCAACCGACACCGGGAAGAGATGGTTGCCGGGATCCATCGGGTTATATTTTTTGTGTATCGCCTTGTTTGACTTTACTTGCAACTTCCCATCGTTATTAAGCTTGGCGGCAAAAAGCAATAAATTAATCCAAGATAAAATCAACCTGTCTTTTTCGGGATAATTATCTAAAGCCTTTATTTCAGGGATTGTAAAAAAATCTAAGGGGAGTTTTATGTACCTGGGGGTGTCTATATCTACGTCAATTTCTTCTAATTCTTTTTTTATATCATCCATGATTTATCTTAATTATATAAAAGAAAAAATAATAATTCAAGCTGATAATTACTTATCAGCTTGACATTTAAAATAATTGTATTATAATATAGGTAAAGTATTAAAGTAATTGTCTAATAAACCTATCATGCACAACGAAATCTTAATAATTCAGGAAGCCGCCGAGTATTTAAGGATTTCCGTAACCACCCTCAGACGTTACGCATACGAAAGGCGTGTAACTCACTATAAATTAAAAGGCAAAGTTGTCTTCCGGAAAGCCGACCTGGAGAAATTCTTAGATACCCGGAAGATAGAAAGCTTCGAGGAGTTTAAAGGAAGGAATGTTTTATAAATAAATATAATTTTTTACTGCAGAAACCCCGATTACCTCCGGCAAAGGTAATATTACTTATTATTGGCGGTTCTATGCTATGCAGGTAGAATTAAAAGCCGCCCGGAAGCCCGCAATAATTTGTTAAACAGGCCCCTTTCCGATTAGCACCGCAACCATTATTCTAAATTTATCGCAGAAACGGTTGCAGGAAAACGGTCTAAAGTAGTTTCTCAGATTATCGCGAGTAGGTTCGGGGCAGGCCCCTTGCGCTTCTTATAAGCGTACAATGTAGACCGAACCGAAGCGAAATGAACCGGATACGTCCGGTTTTTAAAGAAAGTGTATGGGCAGTCCGCAAGTTTAAATTGCCAGTCCGCTATGTTACGGCTGGATTTGAACCGCGTATTACTCGCCTTTCTCTATGTTTTTGAACACAGAGAAAGGCTCGTGTGAAAATCCGTTAATTGCGCACCTTGTGGCGGTATTAACGGACACGAACAAATATATAATAGTTCCGACAATCTGGAGTTGCCTTCCGTCCGAAAGGAAAACAGGTTCTTTATTTAACAACCGCTTGCGGTGTATCGGAACATTTAAGGTAACGGATAAATATTTGGAGGGAAATATGGGAGGATTAATGGATTTTTACAAGCAGCACCGGCGGCTGTTTTTGGCTCAAAAGCACCAGAACACCCGCCAGACGGAAAGATTTAAGGATATGGTTATAGTCAAGTTCTTAGGCTACTGCGAATCCCAAAGTATATTCCATAACGGCGGGATTAAAAAAAGAACTGCGGCAGGCTTTTTCCGTTCCCGTGACGTAATAAGCTTATCTAAGGAAACCAAGCGAAAATATTTTCTGGTCCTGCGGGAGTTTTACTCCCGTAATAAAAAGATATACCTAAAAAAGGAGGACTGCGGGTTATGAGCGGCAAGGCGCTTTCAATCAAGAACGACTCCAAAATAAATTTTCTGGCAATGGAAATAACCTCTTTTACCGGGCGGGGGTCATCCACTACCGAAAAACTTATCACCACACTAAATGAGATTAAACAAACCGCGGGCATTAAGAGCCTTAAAGATTTACAGCAGGGACATATTGCTCATATAGTTGAGGAATTAAGCCGAAAAGCCCGGTCCGGCAATACCTCCCAATCCAACGCAAATTCTTATATCTCGTCAATCAACAACATCGTCAAATACATTGGAAGGGAAGATTTGTACGTTATAAAGGCCTCTGATTACGGATTAAGCCGGAATATATCCGAAAAAGACGGAATAAACAAGGAAAACGTCAGGGAAGCCGCAAATGCCTACAAGGAATGGTTAACTAAAAAATACTTACAAACCAACGATTTGAGGTACGAAGCCCTTAGACACGCCGTTAATATCCAGTCTGTAAACTTAAGACTTAGGGAGAGCCTACTTATTAAGCTAAGAACTAAAGATTTATCCGGCAATATTTTGAAAATATCCGAGAAAAAGGACGGGGCCAAAAACTCCAGGGCGAGGGAAATCAAATTAAACCCTGAACAGAAACGGGCGTTAATCGAAGCGCGGGATTTTATTAAGTCCAATAAGTTAGAAAATCTCAACATCGGCTTATTAAAACAGGGACGGAATTTTGCAAATAACACCCTTACGTCTTTCCGTAAAGAAACCGGCGTTTATTTCCATTACCACGGAGAAAGACACTTTACGGCTCACGAAGCTTATAAAAACGCATGGACGGATAAGGGATATAGCGTCGAGTGCAGGGCGAGGACCGGGGGAACGAAAGAGGAATGGCTTAAGAATTTATTAAATAATACCGGACTATCCAAACAAGACTTTACGGCAATAGACAGGGAAATCCGCCAGGGTATAAGCCGGGACTTGGGACATGAAAGACTGGAAATCACAAACCGTTATCTGGGGTAACCATGAAAAAGCATATCCAATGGGAAATCGAATGGCAAAGGAAATGGTTGTCCGCCAATGAAAAAGCGGGAGACAGAAATTTGAAAAAAACGTCCAAGAAATTTATCGAATATCTGCTAAGGGGCATTTTACGGAAGCCTTACAAGGTTTTAAAGAGAAACCCAGGCCATATAACCTTATGCGAGGTGAGCAGGATGCCAGACCACGATACTCAGGAAATAGCCTCAAGGCTTTGCCGCGAGAAGATAGTGTTCGTACCCAGGGATGAATTTCAGGCTATTTTAGACCAAAACGAGAAATCATGGCAAGAATGGGAGGAAGCCGAGCGGAAAAGGCTTAACAAAAAAACTAAAAAAGAAGGGAAAGGATTTTAAAAACAATATATCGGGGCTTTGCCCCGGAACCCCACAAGCGTGCGGACGCTTGACCCCGGTTGGGTATCTAAAAAACAATAACGAATTTTTATGCCCTGCTCGTTGGCGGGTGAATACTTTTATGATAGACACGGAAAAACTTAAAACAATCGATGCTGAAAAATCTTATGCGTTATCTGACCGCAATATAAAAAGAACCGAAAATGGAATTATAACTTCGACAGTTTGGCAGGAAGAAAATGCAACCGCATTTTGTGATACAGGATAATGGCTACAAATACCTTTAGTTTAAGTTTGGCACGGGAAAGGGAGTATATGTCAAGCATTAGATAAAATTTTTTAATTTAACAGCTCGTTTTTTGGCTAAAAAAATTATAAAATGTATATCAATTCTAAAAAATTTGATAGAATTGTATGATTATTAATGGCCATAAAGTGTGCATTAATAAAATGATGTCTGAAACAGCCAAAAAATGAATCTATTTTTATTTTTATAAAAAAAATTTCTATCAAAAATTTTCGGTTTATCAAGGATTTAATGATAAATACAAATAAACTTTGTCTATAATAAGAGAATCAGATATAAAGCTGGATTATAATTTGTTTGATTTTATGGACGATGTGGGGATTAAAAAAATGGGAGGAAATTAAAGATAAATTATTATCAATAAGCTTAAAAAGGCTCCAAGTTTAAGAACTATTTGAAAAAACTATAAAAATAGTCATAAAATTGGAAAAAATTAATTCAAGGCATTTCCTAATTAACAAAGGTAAATCTTAATCGAAAGAGATGAAATACCGCCTTATGATTACAAAAAGCTAAAACTTATTACCGTTGATTTTTTATCTTAGCTTTAAGATTTATTTAAAAAATTTTCAAAACATTTTAGATTTTTCAGCATATTTTTATTTTAACGAAATAAATAAAAATTAGCATTGCGGATATATTTAAATATAAATATTATTTTTAAGACTATTAAGATTTTTAAGGGGTATAAATGGCAAGGGCAGATTTACTATTAAAGCTGATTCAGTCAGGCTTTAAGGGAGACAAGGAAGTTTTCAGAAAAGCCGTTGAGGCAATCATTGCCGAGGAGCGGAATAAACAGCATAAAGTTTTGGCGGATAAATTGGAAGAAGCGTTGAGCGCTAAACCACCCGGCAATGGATTTCATGAGAAACCATTTCTTAATGGTTCATCAACGCTGGAACAGCAGGTAGGGGCTTTGGTGTATGAGATTATGCCAAAGCGAAAAATGGATGAGTTGATATTACCGAACGATGTCTTGCAAATTTGCCAAGAGTTTGTTCAGGAGCACCACAGGATCGATTTATTACGCTCTTATAATTTAGAACCTAGGAATCGATTGCTTTTAATCGGGCCTCCAGGAAATGGAAAG
>JAJXZU010000095.1:0-8288 GCA_021779895.1 bacterium | reverse complement strand
AATCATAGTAAATCTTCAAATGAATTCATTGGTGGCGGGAACCGTCTTCAGAGGCATGTTCGAAGACAGAATGGAAAAAATAATAAACGAACTTAAATCCAGAAAAAATATAATATTGTTCGTCGACGAAGTCCACACGATTATAGGTGCCGGTTCGGCTATAGCCGTGCCGAGCGACGCCGCCAATATATTAAAATCTTCTCTTGCGAGGGGCGAAGTACAGATTATAGGAGCTACTACCCTGTCGGAATACAAAGAATTCATAGCGGAAGACGAGGCGCTGGCGCGCCGTTTCAGGCTCGTTAACGTTCAGGAGCCCAGCGTCGAAGATACGAAAAGAATACTTTACGGATTAAAAAGAAGGTTTGAAGATACTTACGGCGTAGAAATCGAAAATTCCGCCTTAGAGGAATCGATAAAGCTGTCTTCGCGTTATTCCAAATCGTTAAGGCTTCCGGATAAAGCTATAGGATGGATTGACTCCGGCTGCGTAAAAGCCGAAATTTATAACGAGGACAGGGTCGTTAAAAAGGAAAACATCTATCAGGTTATTTCCCAGGAAACCGGCATGCCGGTAGATTTAATCAAAAGAGACGTTCTGGAAAGATTTCAGGATATCGAAGACTTTTTTTCGAAAAGGATAGTCGGACAGAAGGATGCGGTTAATTCGCTTGCCAAACATTTGAGGCTCAATAAAGGCCCTTTAAAAGAAAATTTTAACAGGCCGGACGCCGTGCTTCTTTTCCTGGGTCCTACCGGAGTGGGCAAGACCGAAACGGCAAAAGCCATGGCCGAGTATCTTTTCGGTTCGGGGAGAAACGTTATAAGAATCGATATGTCGGAATATAAAGACGGTTCCATCGCCGTCGATAAACTGATCGGCATGCCTAGGGGCATCGTCGGCTCTTCGAGGGGAGGACTGCTTACTAACCAGGTAAAAGACAATCCCTATTCAATAATACTCTTAGACGAAATAGAAAAGGCAAGCGACTTGGTGTTTAACCTTTTTCTTCAAGTTTTCGACGAAGGTTTTCTTACGGACGGCAGGGGTAAAAGGGTTTATTTCTCCGATTCCGTTATTATAATGACTTCAAATCTGGGTTCCCACGAATTTTCAAAATTTACGAAGCCGCTTGGTTTTATCGAATCCGGCGATATCGTTAAGTCGTTGAAGGGAACCATAAATAAAGAGATAGAAAACTTTTTTTCGCCGGAATTTATAAACAGGATAGACGATATAGTCATATTCTCGCCTCTTACTAAAGAGGAGGTTAAGCAGATAGCGTTAATGCACATAGAAACTATAAACAAGACTATGGCGGAACACGGAAAAGAAGTGTCCGTAACCGGCGATGCTCTCGATAAGCTCGTAGAAAGCGGATACAGCACAAAATTCGGCGCAAGGTTTCTCAAACGCACTATAGACGACGTTATCAAGGTTCCGTTAACGCTGAAATGGAAAGAAGGCGATATATTTACCGCGGAACTTTCCGGAGGCGAAATTGTCGTTAACGCAAATAAAAATACGGAAAAGGATACATTGAAAAAGGGTAAAAACGGGAAGGAAAAATACAAGGAGGAGCCGGATTATGTCTGAAAAAAACGAAAAATCGTTCAAGGTGGTAGATAAAAGAAAAGTTGCAGATTCAGAAAGCGAAAGCGGAGTTAAAGAAGGAATAGTAGCGGAGCAGGCGGAGGCGGAAAAAGAAACCGCCGGCGAAAAAAATCCCGAAAAAGGTCCGGAGGAAGCCCAGGCGGCGCCAAACGCCGAAATTCCTAATTTCGAAGCGGATTTTGCGACTTTTATTTATTCGTTGAATACTCAGGCTTTGCTTTTTATGGGGAAAATACCGAATCCGATATCTAAAAAGTACGAGAAAGATATAGGCACCGCAAAATACCTCATAGACACTATAGATATGCTTTCTAAAAAAACAAAGGGCAATCTTGACGAAAATGAAGCCAAGCTTATAGAAAACGTTTTATACGACCTCAGAATGGCTTATATTTCAGAGAAAAAGTAAAAAAGAGGTGATATATTTTTATGAATTTAAATAATTTTACGATAAAATCGCAGGAAGTAATCGAACTGACCGTTAACACGGCTAAAGAGGCTAAAAATCCTGAGATTGGCGACCTGCATCTTTTATACGCCCTTCTTAATTATGACGAAAACAGCATTGCCGTTTCTATATTAAAAAAAATAGGCGTCGATTTAAAAGCATTTTCCGCCGAAACGGAAAATGCCCTGTCAAAGCTTGCGACAGTCGAGGGGGGAATGGAACCCGCGTTTTCTTCGCCTATGAAACGGATACTGGACGCCGCCGAAAAAAATAAAAATGCGATGAAAGACGATTTTGTTTCCGTAGAGCATTTTATTCTTGCAATGTTCGACGTTAAAGATACAAAGTCTTTCGACATCCTGAAAAAATTCGGCTTAACCAAAGATGCGGTTTTAAAAGCTCTTACGGATATAAGAGGCAATACTAAAGTTACGGACCAGAATCCCGAAGACAAATATCAGGCTTTGGAAAAATATACCGTCAATTTAACCCAGCTTGCAAAGTCCGGGAAAATAGACCCCGTTATAGGAAGGGATTCCGAAATCAGAAGGCTTATGGAAGTCTTATCGAGGCGGACGAAGAACAATCCCGTCTTGATAGGAGACCCCGGCGTCGGTAAAACCGCCATAGTCGAAGGATTGGCAAAAAGAGTCGCCGACGGCGACGTCCCTGAAATTTTAAAAAATAAAACGGTTCTTTCGCTGGACCTGGGCGCCCTTATCGCCGGAGCAAAATACAGGGGAGAATTCGAGGACAGGCTTAAAGCCGTCGTAAAAGAAATAAAATCCTCGGAAGGAAAAATAATAATTTTTATAGACGAGCTTCATAATCTGGTCGGCGCGGGAAAATCGGAAGGGGCGATGGACGCTTCCAATCTTTTAAAACCTGCGCTGGCAAGAGGCGAATTGAGAGCCATAGGCGCGACGACTTTGGACGAATACAGGAAATATATAGAAAAAGACGCCGCCTTGGAGAGAAGGTTCCAGCCGGTATTCGTCGATGAACCTTCCGTAGATGATACTATTTCCATATTGAGAGGGCTTAAAGAGCGCTACGAAGCTTATCACGGAATAAGGATAAAAGACTCCGCAATTATTGCCGCGGCTACGCTTTCGCACAGGTATATTACGGACAGGTTCCTGCCCGATAAAGCGATAGACCTTATGGATGAGGCATCCGCAAAACTAAGGATAGAAATAGATTCTATGCCTACCGCCCTCGACGAGGTTCAGAGGAATATAATAAAAATCAAGATAGAGCAGGAGGCGTTAAAGAAGGAAAAAGATGCGGAATCTAAGAAGAGGCTTAAGGAGCTCGACGAAGAACTGGCAAATCTCGAAGAAGATTTCAACCAAAAAAAAGCTAAATGGCAGAACGAGAAAGAACACATACAAAAGATAGGAGAAATTAAAAAAGATATAGATTCGTTAAGGTTTGAAGAGCAAAAATACGAAAGGGAAGGCAAATACGATAAGGTTGCCGAGATAAGATACGGAAAACTTAACGAATTAGAAAAAAAACTGGAAGACTTAAATAAATCCGTCTTGGAAATGCAGGAAAAGGGCAGTTTCTTAAAAGAAGAAGTCGATGCCGACGATATCGCAAAGGTCGTAGCAAAATGGACGGGAATTCCGGTCGCAAAACTCATGGAAGGGGAAAAAGAAAAACTCCTGCTGATAGAAGAACATCTGCATAACCGGGTAATATCCCAAGACGAGGCGATAAACAGCGTCGCTAATACCGTAAGGCGTTCCAGAGCCGGATTATCGGATGTTAATAAACCGGTGGGGTCTTTTATGTTTCTCGGTCCTACCGGCGTGGGAAAGACCGAGCTGGCAAAGGCTCTTGCCGAGTTTTTGTTCGACGACGAAAACAGCATAGTAAGAATAGACATGTCCGAATATATGGAAAAACATACCGTATCGAGGCTTATAGGCGCTCCTCCGGGTTACGTCGGATACGAAGAAGGGGGACAGCTTACGGAAGCGGTAAGGAGGCGTCCATACAGCGTCGTTTTATTCGATGAAGTCGAAAAAGCCCACCAGGACGTATTTAACGTTTTGCTCCAGCTTCTCGACGACGGAAGATTAACCGACGGGCAGGGCAGGACGGTCGATTTTAAAAACACCATTGTCATTATGACATCGAATATCGGTTCCGATATAATACAGAGCTACAGCGGACAGCATTACGAAGAGATGAAAAACAACGTTATGAATCTGTTGAAAAACCATTTCAGGCCGGAGTTTCTTAACAGGCTCGACGATATAATTATTTTCCATGCGCTTAATGAAGAAGATATTATGAAAATAGTCAATATCCAGCTGGGCAAGTTAAAGAATACGCTTAAAGAAAAAGGAATAGACGCGGATTATACCGAGCCGCTGGTCGAATTCATAGCGATGGAGGGATACGACCCCGTTTACGGCGCCAGACCGCTAAAAAGGGCAATAAAATCTTTCATACAAGACAGAATAGCGATGGATTTACTCTCCGGGGGCATTGTTTCGGGGGATTCTATAGTTTTGGATTACAAAGAAGAGGCAGGCGGAGTGATTATAGAAAAGACCGTCGTAGTGAACGCCCGCCCCGTTTAACGTTATATTCTACAAGAGCTTCTTTGTCATAATGACAAAGAAGCTCTTGTCATAATGACAAAGAATAATAAAAATATCTGTAAATAAAATCTTATAAAAATTAAATATTGCCGTATAACGCTTGAAAAATATTATATTTTGAAAATTTATATTTTTTTGGCATTGTTCTTGCATATATAAAAATAGCAATTAAATAATCGAAAAATAGGAGTTTCCGTATTATGGGTTTAAAATCCGATTCAAAAATTATAGGCGCCGGAGTAGCGGTGCTGATAGGAATAATAGCAGGGGTAATAATTACGGCTAACCTGCATTTGTTTAAAAAATCTATGGCTGACGGAAGCGCGCCCGTAATATATACTACAAAAGATTCCGCTATGCCGGCGCAGAACGGCCCCAGCAATTTTATAGCGTTGATAAAACAGGACAAGCCTTTTGTCGTAAACATAAGGACGACCCAGAAAGTAAAAGGCGGACCGTTTCAAATGTATCAGAGCCCTTTCGGCAACCAGCCCAATCCGTTCGGAAACTTTTTTAAAAATTTTTTCAATAACGTTCCGCAGAGCAGTTATACCGAAGAAAGCTTAGGTTCGGGCGTAATTATCAGTAAAAACGGATATATAATAACCAACAACCATGTTGTAAACGGCGCGACAAAAATATACGTCAAACTTTCCAACGGAAAGACTTTCAGGGCATCGGTCATAGGCAAAGACCCCCAGGTTGACCTTGCCCTTCTGAAGATAAACGACGGTAATAATCTTCCGGCGGCTGTTCTCGGCGATTCCAACAAGTCACAGATTGGAGAATGGGTTCTGACTATAGGCAATCCTTTCGGATTAGGCTGGACGGTTACCAACGGCATAATAAGCGCTAAAGGCAGAGCCATAGGCGGTCCATACGAAGATTTTATACAGACGAACGCGGCGATTAATCCGGGAAACAGCGGCGGACCCCTAATCAACATGAAAGGGCAGGTTATAGGCATAAATACCGCTATCATAAAAGGAGCGCAGGGGATAGGATTTTCTATACCGGTAAACGTGGTAAAAGAGGTCCTTCCGGAGATTGAAACAGGCAAAATTACCAGAGGATGGCTCGGAATCGAAATTCAAAAAATATCGCCCGCCCTTAAAAAAGCGTTTAATCTCGAAACTTCACGCGGAGCATTAGTATCTTCGGTTCTTCCCGGCGGTCCTGCGGCAAAAGCCGGTTTAAGAAGCGGCGACGTAATAATTAAATTTAACGGAAAAGAAGTAAGGGAGATGTCTCAGCTTCCGTGGCTCGTCGGAAACACTAAGCCCGGAACAACCGTTCCTATGGAAATTATCAGGCACGGCAAAAAAGAAATACTTACGATAACCGTGGGAAACTGGAAAAGCCCTAAAAATTCTTTTAACGAAAAAACCCAGAAAGTATCGGCCAAGAAGCTTGGCATTATCGTAGTGCCGCTTACTCCTCAAAATATGCAGAGCTACGGAATACAAAACATCCGCCACGGAGTTATAGTATCGAAAGTTATACCGGGCGGTGCCGGACAAAGAATGGGTATAATGCCCGGAGACGTTATAGAGTCGATAAACCATCGGACGGTTAACAGTATCGGCGAGTATTTAAACGATATTAGGACAGCCGAAAAATCGAAGCAGTTTCTTTTCTACATAAGAAGGGGAAATATGAAACTGTATCTGGCATATTCGGAGTAATAAGAAATAAAAAATATATAAATAAATATAATAAAGTTTTCTCGAAACCAAGACAAACTGTAAGCTTTCCATCACTCCTCCTAAAGGTGGCCCGGTTCCCTAAAAAGAGCCGGGCTATTTATTTCTCCTTTTTAAAAAATAAATTTGATAAAATTAATAAATGGATACTTTTATCTTAGGAACGGCCGGACATATAGACCATGGAAAATCCTCCCTTATTAAAGCGCTGACAGGCATAGAAACGGACAGGCTCGAAGAGGAAAAAAGGCGCGG
The DNA here is from genome assembly GCA_021779895.1 of bacterium. Lineage (GTDB taxonomy): Bacteria > SZUA-79 > SZUA-79 > Acidulodesulfobacterales > Acidulodesulfobacteraceae > Acidulodesulfobacterium_A. The sequence continues at coordinate 1,649 of JAJXZU010000095.1, read as the reverse complement.
AATCAGCATAGTTTTAGGTTACGCAAATATGGTCTTCCCTTCGGGTATTTCGGTGGGAATCGTGGATGTTCCCGGTCATGCAAAATTCATAAAAACTATGGTTTCCGGCTCTTCCGGAATGGACGGCGTTTTGCTGGTCGTTGCCGCAGACGACGGCGTGATGGCTCAGACTAAAGAACATCTCCTCATCTTAAAATTGCTCGGCATCGGCTTAATTATACCCGTAATTACAAAAATAGATAAGGCAGACGATGAAATTATTTTAAAAAAGGAATCCGAAGTGAGGGACTTTTTAAAATTATACGGCTATGATAAATCCGCGGAAAATATATTTAAAGTTTCGGTTAAATCCGGAGAAGGCGTAGCAGGATTAAAAAAAGAAATAGAAAGAGCGGTAAAAGAATACACGTTGAAGTCTAATTTAAAACCGGTTCCTACCAAAGTTTTTCTGCCTATAGACAGAATAATTTCGTCAAAGGGTTTCGGAACTATTTTAGCCGGAACGTTGAAATGCGGAAGTTTTTCCGCAGGCGACGAAATTCAGCTAATGCCTTCCGGCCTGACGGCAAGAATAAAAAGCATAGAATCGCACAATCGTCCCGTAGAAACTGCCCATAAATCCATGAGAATATCCGTTAACGTTCCGTCCGTAAAAAAGGAAAGCGTTAAATTAGGCGACGTAATATCGGCAAAAAACAGCCTTACGGTATCGGATTCTATTTTTACAAAAGTTTTTTACGATTTTGAAAATAAAAAAGATTTGAAAAGCCATATTTTATTGTCGTTTATGACCGGAGGAACGTCCGTCAATTCCAGGATAATAATTTTTAACGCCGATAAAAAAATTAAGCCGGGTGAATATTCATATGCGCTGTTTAAATTAAACAATAAAATATCCGTTATGGCTAAAGAAAAATTTATTATAAGAGATATAGGCGCGGGCAGGACGGTCGGCGGCGGTATTATAATAGACCCTTTACCGGATTACGGATATGAAGAGTCAAAAAAGAGGATTTACGAGATAATGGTTTCCGACGATATTAAAGAAGCCGTTTACGGTTTCATAACTGCCGGAGGAGGAGGCGACGCAGAAGAGATTTATAAAAAATTGAATATTAATTATACGGATTTTACGGCTGTTATAAACGAACTAAAAAGAGACTGCAGGATAATAACGGACGATAAATATAAACTTGCTTTCTTAAAAGAAGATTTCGACGCGGGAAGGTTTTTGCTTTTAAAAATAATAAACGAAAATTCAAAAGACGAAAGTTTCGATTTTAAAAAAGGGTTAAACAAGCAGAAATTATACGTTATTTTCGAGCAAAATTTTAATAAATCTTATGCAGGCGGGCTTTTCGATATAATCATAGAGGATTTGCTGTCTAAAAAAGAAGTAATATACTATGAGGGAAATATACTCCCAAAAGGTTCGGAACTAGGAATATCCGAATCGGCTATGCCCGCCGAATATATAAATATCGCCGAAAAAATAGAACATTTATTGAAATCCAACGGCAACAGCGTTCCGGATTTAGCGGAATTAGAGGCTAAAGTAAAAGCTAATAAAAAGATATTTAATTATATAACCGCTCTTATGGTTAAGCAGGGAAAGCTCGTAAAAGTCAAGAACGATATCTATTACCTGA
>JAJXZU010000139.1:0-8414 GCA_021779895.1 bacterium | reverse complement strand
TTTAAAAAAATTCCAAAAAAATAATAACCCCATAACAAAAAATCACCCCCCCTGTGACCAAGAATCGCTCCCCCCTGTGACAGAAAGTCACCCCCCCTGTGACCAAGAATCGCTCCCCCCTGTGACAGAAAGTCACCCAAAGAATACATATATAGAAGAATACATAATTAAGAAGAAGAAATTAGAAGAAGAAAATACTATTGCTCCGAACGATTTTTCTAACGAAAAATCAAATTCGGAGCAGGCGCCTAAAATTAATTTTAATTTCAAATCTTTAACTTGGGAAAATATAACAAAAAAAGATATGGCTATATGGGAGGAAGCTTACCCCGCGGTAGATATTAAGCAAGAATTATTAAAAATAAAAGCTTGGTTGGTCTCTAATCCGGAAAAAAAGAAAAAAAATTACAAACGATTTATTAATAACTGGGTGGTAAAAGTTCAAGACAAAGGCGGAAATAAAAAAAATACAACTAAAGAAATTGAAGAATCCGGCAAATATAAAAATATTAAAACTACCCACATCGACAACGTAACCGGCGAAATGTGGGTAACGGGAGGCTAAAAAATGGAACAAACTATCGAATTAAAAGAAATTATTAATAATTTAAATTTAATAGTCCAAAAACAAAAAGATGTAATAACTGAAACAAGTGAAGAAAAATTAAACCGTTTTAAATCCGGTTTAGAAAAAAATATTCAAACAGTCTTGGCTAAAATGGGAGTTCCTAAAAAGTTTTTATCGCCTAAAAGTAATACTTCAAGGTTAAACCTTGAATCAGGTTATTACTTCCACGGTCCGGTAGGAACCGGAAAAACGGATTTGGCGGTTAGCTTTTTAAAAAACGTAATATTAAATTCTGAACCTTCTGAACCTGTTTATGAATACGGAAAATATAGGCTTAAGGATAGTCTTGGCTTATTCGTATCGGTTCCGGTAATGCTTCTTAATATTCGCGGCGCTTTTAAAAGCGAGACGACGGAAGAAATAGCTTTGATTAAAAAATACGTTTCTCCGAAAATACTCGTTATGGACGATCTTGGTTCGGAAAAAACTACCGACTGGGTTATGCAAACTTTATATGTAATTATTAATGCAAGGTACGAAGAAGAAAGACAAACGGTTATTACGTCAAACTATTCATTGGAAGAGATAAGGAAGAACTTGAACGATAAAATAGCTTCCAGGATTACGGCTATGACTGAACTTATAGAAATTAAAGGAATAGACCGCAGAAGTTGCATATCGGTAGTTAAAAAATAAAGGGGGGCAGGTTATGGAAAACGAAATCGTCTTAAAAATTAATCGCGACGAGATTTATTTTAGCTGTAAGGGCTACAGCGAAGAATTTATTAATACTATCTCGGACATCATTAATCAAAAACGGCGTTCATTGACAGGTGAGGTTGTCGGACAGGCGGAAGAATCCCGCCCCGTAGAAATAGAAAATAAAAAAACCGGACAAGAGGACGGTTCCTCCGCCGTTAAATCGATAGATAAACGGGAAGCAAGACGGGCATACCAGAAGGAATACGGCCGCAAAAATAAAGACAAGATTTACGCGCGCAAAAAAGAACGCATGCTGGCAAAAAGGATAAAAAAATCCGACAGCTCTTCATCGGGGTTTTTATTGTCGGGGCTTCAAAAATCAAAAGAGGCTATTTTAACCAAATTAGATATAAATGAAGGCGCCCCCGAAAGTCGGAAAATAAGAACTTATAAAATTTACGGACTCGGAGAAGAAGAAAATATTATTGAAGATATAAAGGCCGGTTTATGTTTTCAAGAGATAAATAAAAAATACGGTATCAGTAGAAATACTTATTACCGCAAAAAGAATGGCTTAAAAGCAGGTATTTCGGCGGATAAACCGTTAAAGAGCCAAAAACCCGCGGTAAAAAACCAGACCGCACAAGACGGCCAAGACGGCGGGGTTAAACATAAAAAAGGATTATCCTCCCCGATTCCGGTAAGCGACGAGGACAGGTTAAAAATAGCCGCAGATATCCGGTTAGGGCTTTTTTGCTCTCAGGTATTGAAAAAATATCATATAAACATCAAGGCCTACTCCGAAATTAAAAAATCCGTGGAAGCGGAAAAAAATAAAGCCGCCGGGGATGAGGACGACATCAAATCCGTTAAAAAAAGATTAAATTACGGCAGAAGCATAAATAACGGTTCCAACATAATTCCGACCGCGGGGATGCTCAAGGGAGTAAGTGGCAGTTCGGTAATTCCAGCCGCGAAGACGGTTGCGGTTGATATAAACAAAATACAGGAAGCCGCGGCAAAAGAAGAATCGTTAAAAATCAGACCGGCGGCAAGACCTATAATTAGAGATTGGCAGGCAAATATGATAGCAAGGGGGTTATGATGACGAACATAGAAATCGAAAAAATCCTAAAGGAGAATTATCTCCCGATAGAATTTGAAATTGTAGAAATTAACGAACATTCATTCTGCCTGAATGTTTTTGATACCGATTATGGTAAGAAATTAAAAAATTTTGTAGTTATAGATATACAAAATAAATGTATATTTTCCTTGTCTGGGTGGATGCCGGTGAGGGGGCTGTGATATGGAATATTTTATTAAAGTAATGGGATTAGGAATTGGCATTCCATTAACGAAAATTAAAGTCGAAGGCGAACCGGTAAAATTACCGGAAAGAGAATATTTAAGTTTATTTGTTTGCAGAATGCCGGAAATAACGTTTAGTCTCTCCGGTCAAATTAAAGTTCACAACAATATATTTAGAGGTTGGCGCGTTATAGAAGAAAAGACAGGATTAATGGTCGGACACGGGAAAAGCAGGTCCGGCGCAATAAGGCATGCTTATAAAACATTACAAAATTACTCAAAAGGACAATTAGAAGAATTTATAAAAAAAGAGGAGAACAAAAAATGTTTATCAGAGCCGATGACAGATATCTAAATTTACAGGTTATCGAATGGAGATTTAAATAAATTATGAAAACAAAATTAACTCCATTCGGCTACTTCGGCGGCAAGTTTTTCATGGCGGATAAGTTAATGCCTTTATTTCCTGACCATAAAACCTACGTCGAAGTCTTCGGCGGGTCCGGCGCGATACTAATAAATAAAAAGCCGTCCGAAATCGAAGTTTATAACGATATAGACGGAGAACTTTATAATTTTTTTAAGGTTATAGCGGACGGAAAGCTGCTTAAGAAATTTCAAGAGAAAATAAGTTTATTGCCGTATTCCCGCGAATGTTATTACGAATACCGTGATATGCGGACGGATAAGCTTGACAAAGCGGAACGAGCGGTAAGGTTTTATTATCTGATTAAATCTACGATAAACGGTGAACATCCAAACGCCAAAAAGGGAGCCGGTTGGCGGTTTTCGATAGACGTGAATATACCAAAATACATTAGAAATAGCATTGATAAATTAAATTTAATACACAAAAGACTTTCGGATGTTTATATTGATAATTTAGATTTCAGAAAATTAATCGCTAACTGGGACCGCCCCGATACGTTTTTCTATCTCGACCCGCCTTACGTGGCAAGTTCCCGCAAGAGCGGCGGTTATATGTTCGAGATGACCGATAAAGACCACAACGACCTTATCGATATTCTTTTAAGTATCAAAGGTAAATGGCTTTTAAGCGGCTACGATAACGATATTTATAACAAAAGGCTTTCAGGCTTTTGCAGGCAGGATTTTAATTGCTTAGCTAATAGTTTGAAAAGAGTTAAAAATAATAACCCTGGCCGGACGGAAACCGTCTGGGCTAATTACGATTTAAACGAGCAGGGGCAGATCCCGCTCTTTGCTGTATAAAAAATAATTTAAAATTCAAGGAGGAATTATGCTTTTAGTAAATTTTTCAGATGTAAGTCAAGGTGATTTAAAAATAGCGGAAATCAAAGGATTAGTGTATGCGTCAAAAGGTAATTTGGAATCGGCAATTAAAGAAATGGAAAAATGGGCAGAGCGTAAAGAGGCAGACGGTATAATCAATATTCAATTTTCAGTAACCGAATCAACAGTAGTAGGCAATGCAGGTGTTTTTGAAACAGAATATGCGACAATAAGAACATTTACAGTTATAGGAACTGCCGTAAAATTCGACAAAAACGGAGCGCAAGGCTTGACGGCGTAAACATTTTTTAAAAAAAGAAAAATTTAAAAATAAAATCATGCAAATAATGGGAGATTTTACAAATGAAAAACAATAGTAAAAACGGAAATATTGAGAAAGAGTTAAAAGATGTTTTTACGGCGATATTATCTGCGGGCAAAAAAGAACGAGAAGCTCTATATTTGGAGTTAATCGATAATCAGGTAGTAAGAGAGGCGGCTATCTTAGCTAATAAAGAAGATATAAGCGGTTTTAATTACAAAATACTTAATCCGTTTATGAAATTTATTGACGGATTAATAGAATACGAAGTTAGCCCTAAAAGCGAAGTAGCCTTTATTCTAAAAAACGCAGATTATATTGAAAACCATTTCGCAATGCTTTTTACCCGGATAGAAGGCCCGGCCTGTTCGGTAGATAAAGCAAGAACCGTCAGGTCTGCACTGCTTAATTTTTATCTTACGGACGAAGAAATAAAATTTAATTACGAACAGAAATACACGTTCCATTTACCCCAATATATTTTTACCGACCATAAAAGTATTATAGATTTTTTTCAGACGATAGAATCGTTGTTCATTGGTTATTTTGATAATTATGTCATTGAACTTGGAAAAATATTAGAAATAGAAAAAGAAATAAAAACAAGCAAGGAAAAATATGCCGGTTTAGTAAAAAACGCCATAACCGCAGCCGAAAATACCGTTATCGGCGATGACGATAAAGCCTTTATATCTTTAGTAAATAAACTCAATATCAATAAAATCATACATAAAATAGAATTATACGCTAAAATATTTCAAAATAACTATGAAAATAAAAAAGATGAAGATATTGTTTTAGAGATTATTATTCTTTTATTAAATAAATTCATCAGGTTGTTAAATGATAATCAAATCTTCATAAAAGTTATTAAATTTCGCATCTGGATAGACATGGCATATTACCGTCCGCCTAAAGATTTTACAACTACCTTAATTCAATATGGAGTTTATTTTGATTTTTTCAGAAACGATATGGGGTTTGCTCAAAAAGAAATAACACTGTGCAAGGAAGTATATCAATCGTGGGCAGTTAAAAAAGAAAACGAATATATGAAAAAGATTAACCGACATCCGTTAATCGAGGCGTAAAACTATGCAAATAAATTATATCGAAGGCTTCGCAGGTATAGGCGGTTTCAGGTTGGGTTTCGAGCAGGCTTGCGCTGAGCTTAATATTGAATCTAAATGTATATTCGCTTTTGAAAAAGACAAATACGCAAGGCAGACCTACATTGCGAACTTCGGTGAAGAACCCGCGGGCGATATAACTAAAATACCGTCTGGAGTGGTTAAAGAGATATGCAAGGCGGTAATAAAGAAAATAATTTTTAAGGATTTAAAAAATATATGAATTATTACTTTCGTCCTATAAGCCTAAAACAAGCAAACGAATTCGTCTCGAATCATCATAGGCATAACAAGCCCGTCGCCGGTCATAAATTTTCGATAGGCTTGTTTGACGACGAAAGGCTAATCAGCGTCGCAATTTGCGGGCGTCCAGTTGCGCGTATGGCGGACGACGGGTTAACGCTCGAAGTTTTGAGAGTTTGCACGGACGCCACGAGAAACGCAAATTCTATGCTTTATTCTAGAGTTAAGAAAATTGCGCAGATTATGGGTTATCAAAAGGTTCTCACTTACACGCTAACAGAAGAATCAGGTGCTTCTTTAAGGGCGGTAGGAGCTCAAAAAAGCGGTTTAGTTAAGCCCCGCGAGTGGTCGCGGAAAAAAAGAAAAAGAAACTCTCAAGATGTTTATAAAAAGGAAAAAATCAGATGGATTTTATAAGGAGGTTTTTGACGTGGAAAAAGTAATATTTCGCAGTTTAAATATCGAGTTTGGCAGAATTAACGAAGATTATTTCGTTAAAGATAATCATGGGACAGTTTATTTAACCGCTGGAGACATTGAAAGGATTTCTTCCGCTCTCAGGTTTGATTTGATAGAAAATTTAAAAACGGACGAAACTTTAAAAAACGCTGAGGTATATGTATGAAAACAGGAATTTCGGGAGCTGTGGGAATAGGAAAAACGTCTTTTATCGAAAGCCTGGACGGCTCTATATTTTTAAAAGTCGAGGAAGCGGCTCGTCAGGTAAACGCAATGTATCCGGATAAGGATAACAAGGAACTAAGGGAGCTCATTTTTCATCACCAGTTCTCGGTCGAAGAAGTCGTAAACAAAATTAACGAAGACTTAATAGCGATTTTCGACAGGACCATAATCGACAATATTGTTTTTATGGAATTATTCGCGGGAAAAGAGCTCGCGGAAAGCAGGAAGAATGTTGTAAAAACGGCATATTTAAGAGGTTTTAAAAAATACGACGCGCTTTACTATCTCGACTACGGACATATAATAGACGACGCTTTATTTAAAAGAATGCTATCCGACGATTTTCGTAAAAAAACGTTAGGCTCGTTTGCCGCCGCCTATAATTTTTTCGATTTTAATAGGAAATTTAGGAATATTTTTCTAAAAACGGCAGACGAGTTCGGCATGCCGGTTGAAGTCATAGAAACCGATTACAACGAACTTTCGCTTAAGGAAAGGAACGAAATGCTTTCAAATAAAATTTTAAATAACTTTTTGGGAGTTTAAAGGATGAGCCAAGTCAATAAATTGCTAAATATAATCAAAGAGCTTCCCGGACAGAAAATTATTACGCTGTCCGTGGTGGAAGACCCCATTTTTGAATGCGAGATGAAAAACGATAAATTTACAGATAGTTCCGTCGTTGCTTCTTTCGTAGCTAAATTAACGCGAGGAATCGCTGACAGAGGCGGTATGTCCATAGAAGAGATTTCAGACGATAATAAAATCATTCATATATTTGCCTTGGGCGATGATGATTGGTTCTATGTCGGTCGGGGAAATAAAAAAAAAGAAAAATTAAATTAATAATAAATAAAAAGGAGGTAATTTTTATGAACTGCGCAATATGCGGCGGATACGCCGAAAATAAATTTGAACACGAAGTAGGAGAAAAGGAATCTATCGCGTTGCAACTCAAATTTAAAGGAATATGCGAAAGGGGAAACTACGCAATTTTTCCAGTTCGTGTAGGGGAATTTAATTTATATACGGTAAAATTTCGCACGTCTCCCGTAAGTAATTTGTTCGACAATGAAGACGAAGCAGTGGAAGAATTTATTAAATTAACTCATTAAAATAATAGGAGTCGAAAAATGAAAATAACGATATTTTCATTAAAAGGCGGAGTAGGTAAGACGATGATAGCCATAAATCTTGCTTTGAATTTGCACTACGAACTTGCCACAAACGAAGTTTTTATTCCGCTTGAGGAAATCATAAAAGGAATAGAAATTAAAAAAATTCTTCCGGAAGGAAAATTCGATACGGGTAAAAATCAAACCATTTTTGACTTAGGCGGGTATGCGGATAAGCGAATAGAGGAGATTATTTCTATTTCTGATTTTTGTATAGTTCCTGTCGTGAATGAAAGCGAACTCAGCGTTAAGGTTAGTCTTAATTCGCTTCAGATATGCAACGCTATAAACAAAAATACAGTTGTTGTTCTTAATAAATTTAATATCAGAGAAGACTCAGGGTTTTTGCATTTCTTAAAAGAAAATTTCAAAAATGAAATATTTCCGATTAAATTTTCAAAAGGATTTCAATCCGATAATAACATTTTGGAATTAGCACGGAAAAATAAATTCTTTAACTACCTGTATAAAGAACCGGCGACGCAATTTAAAAAATTGCTTAATCATCTGACGGGGGACGGCAAATGAAAAATTTCGATAATTTTAATTATAAGTCCGATGCCGTGGCAAAGTTTAAAGAAATCTACGGCAAAGAGGAAGAATTTAAGGAAATATCCTTAAATTCTATTACCGTTTTACCTCAGGTAAGGACCGAATTTAACTCAGAGGCTATAAGCGAGTTGGCAGAATCGATTCAAAAAATCGGGGTAATCCAACCTGTCGTCGTAGTAAGCATTAATGAAGGATACAGACTCGTTATAGGGGAGAGAAGGTTTAGGGCTTCCATACTTGCCGGTAATACCTCTATTCCCGCAAGAATTTTCAAGAATTTGTCGGAAGAAGAAGTAACGGCGCTTCAACTTATAGAAAATATACACCGTGAGGATTTAAAGCCGATGGAGCTTGCTCAAAGTTATAAAAAGCTTCAAGACGGCGGAATGAGCACTAGAGATATCGCAGAGTTAGTCAAAAAATCCCAGGCGCATATAGTCAATACCCTTAGACTCCTCACGCTTGACGATGAT
>JAJXZU010000200.1:0-8472 GCA_021779895.1 bacterium | reverse complement strand
TCGGATGCTGAAAGTGGTCCATTACTTTTTCCGAATATACCGGCATAATATTGCCTCCCTCTTTACGTTTAATTTGTTTTATTTATTTAATTTTAATTTGAACTTAGCTTATATTAAATTAAAACATACTTTACTAAATTAGTCAAGTATTATAGGAAAAAAAATTATCCTTAATTTATCCGTAAAGTCCGAGCCTGAGCTTTATTACCATAAAGAAAGCCTCGAAAATAATGCCGTTGGACATCTTGGATTTCCCCATCGTTCTTTCGTAAAATATTATGGGATATTCTTTAAAACCGCATCCAGCTTCCTTTACCATCCTGTATTTCATTTCTATCTGGAAGGCATAGCCCCTGGAACTTATTCCTCCTAAATTTATTTTTTTAAGGCAGTTGACGTCGTACATATTGAAGCCGCCGGTTAAATCGCTTATTTTAACGCCCGTAACTAATTTTGCGTATATATTTGCGAAGTATGAAATCAAAAGCCGCTTCATGCTCCAGTTTATTATTCGTATTCCCCCCGAATAGCGCGAGCCCGCTATCATTCCGCATTTTTCGGTTTCCATAAGGTTGACGAAACCGGCAATCTCGTCGGGATTATGGGAAAAATCGCAGTCCATAGTCAGGACGTAATCATAGCCCCTTTCTACGGCAAAATTAAATGCGGCTACGTAAGCCGTTCCAAGCCCCAGTTTCTTTTCCCTTTCTATTAAAAAAAGCATGGGATTAAGGCTTAACAAATCGCGGGCGCAACTCTGCCCCTGCATATCCTTATTTTGTCCGTACTTGTTTTGGTATTCCTTAACTATTTGGCGCGTGCCGTCAGGCGAGTTGTCGTCTATTATTAAAAGGTTTATCGAATGGTTCGATTTTTTGCCGGATTCGGACTCGTTAAGGCTTAAAACGGAATTTATCATGCGCCCAATATTGTCTTTTTCGTTATAAGTGGGTATTGCTACGAGTATTTTCATTGCCCTTATATATAATTATTTATTTATCGATTTATAACCGACTTTAATTATAATGCAATAATTATGCTATATCAAGGAAAGTTTTTAAAACACGGGGACGCGAAAATAGCAAAAAGCACATGTAAGTATCGGAAAACTGACACCTTTATTTTTTATTTTTATTAATAAACTTCTCCATGACTGCCTATATCTATTAAAAGAATTTCATTTTCGATTATTGTAAAAGATAAAATTATCCGATAGGAATATGTTAAGGAAACAGCGTATTTATTTTTAAATTTTCCTTGCGGTTTATGGAGTTTTAAAGAAGTATGATGCGGGTTTAATTCTAATAATTTAAGAATATTTTTATATTTTTCAGTAACATCGGGATAACGGCTTAAAAACGTTTTTTCTTTTTTTAAATAAGTTTCGGTAAAAATTAGTTTAAACATTAGATATCTAGTCTTTTAAAATGTTCTTCTGAACTTTCAATTATAAATTTTCCGTTTTTATAATCGTTTTCCGCATCGCTTATAGCCTTAAAAATATCCGCCTCTTTTAATCTTTCGTATTCTTTTAACGAAAGTAATACGAATTTTGTTTTTCCTCTTTTGGATATAAAAACCTCATTGCCCTCTTCTATCGTTTTTTCAATTTTTAGTTTTTAAAGGTATCTTTTTAAAGGTATCTGATTTATTTATTCTCCTACTCCTGACTGCATTTGCCGTCTTTTTTCTCAATTTAAAAGATATTAATATTAAGCGGCTAAATTCTGGCAAAAAATTGTAATTTAAAATTTTTAACGTAAATTTAACGTAAATTTAATGCAATCGTAATATTATTGTCATATTGTTGCAATATGATTATAGTAAAATATTCAAATAAGAGCGCGGGAGTGATATTTTTTTATAAATAAAAGATTAAATTATTATTATATTTGATTAATATATTAGGGGGTGATATTTTATATGCCGGTATATAAAAGAGTAATATTGCCTGAATTTCCCCATCACATCATACAGCGAGGACATAATAGACAGGTTATTTTTGCTCAAGAAGATGATTATTTTAGATATTTAGAAAATTTAAAAGAATTAAAAAATGAATTTAAAATAAAAATTTTTGCTTTTTGTCTTATGACAAATCATATTCATTTGTTATTACAACCTGGTAAAAACGTTTCTAAGCTTTCTTTGTTTATGAAAAAAATAGCCGGACGAACCACCAGATATTTTAACTTACTTGAAGGGCGCAGCGGTACTTTGTGGGAAAGCCGGTATAAATCGAGTCCGGTACAAAAGGACGAATATTTATTATTATGTTGCCGATATATAGAATTAAATCCCGTTCGAGCTGGAATTACCGACAATCCAGGTTCTTATCCCTGGTCAAGTTATATCGCCCGTGTATGTAAAGACGGCAATAGTATTCATTATGGTAAAGATTTGATAGATTTGGATCCGGCATTCTTAGGTCTTGGGGAAACTATAGCGGCAAGAATAGAAGAATATCAAAATTTTATTCAGGATAATATTGCACCTGAAGAACTTAAATTTATACGGGAATCTATAAAGCGCGGACAATTGACAGGAAATTCAAAATTTGAAGAGGCCGTACAACAAATAATAGGAAGAAGAATTGAAAGGCGGTCACAGGGAAGACCGTTTAAAATAAAAAAATAAATAAAAAAATATTGAAATATATCCATGAGAATAATGAGGGTGAAAATAAATTTAATAAATCTGGCAACTTTATTGAATATCAAAAAAGGGATAAAAAGCCGGCAAACGCAGTCGGGAGTAAGTGAATAAATAAATCAGATACCTTTATTCAGGGAGTAAGTGAATAAATAAATCAGATACCTTTATTTTTATTTCTAAGATAATAAAAAAGCGGAAAGACTTGTAAGCCTTTCCGCTTAATTTTATGCAATCTTTCAATTGCAAGTTATAATCTGGCAAGAGCCGGATTAGAACGCAAAGTCGAGACCTGTGCCGAGTAAGTTGTCCTGGTCTTTACTGGTAACGGTGTAGCCAAGATAAAGGTGAGCATTGTAAGCAAGATTAATTTCTGCCTGAAGGGCAAGAGCATAGCTTATGCCTTCGTTGCATCCACCGTTAACTTCGGCATAAACGCCGCTCTGGTATAAAGAGCCGTTCTGGCAACCAGTTGTAACGCTATTAACGCCGTTCTGGTATTCTTCCTGTAAATCTTTATGCGTCCAGGAATATGCGGAATAGTCCGCGGAAAGCATTATTCCGTTGTTCATTACTGGTAATACATAACGACCGTATGCTTCAATAGTGCTGTAACCGTTAGATGTGCCGGATACGTTTGGATATCCGCCGGCTAACGAGGTATTGTTTTCATAAGGATTAGAGTCGCTCTGAACCATATAGGTTAAGCCAAGTTCGTAAACGTCGTTCGCAAGGTCAACATCAACGCCGTTAACCATAATGCGGTTGGTCCAACCTGCTGTTCCGCCTATAGGTTCTGCAACAGTCGCGCCATAGTAGCCTAACTCAAGCTGTCCCATAGGAATCGGAGCATATTCTTTTAACTGGTAAGAATATTCCATAGCATTGTCGCCAGTGCCTTGTAATGCGGTAGCGGATCCTGTGGTGTCGTTCGTTACTGATACTTTATACCATAAATGATAACCCGGTGTTCCGTAAAGAGCAAAACCTGCATTTCTTGAATGAATTAAAGCTGCCGCTTCACCGTCTTTGCCAACATTTAAGCCCTGACCATTACCTACTGGTCCAGTTAAAAGATAGAAAGGCATCTGTCTGTAAAAATAAGGGCTTGCGGTCGTTACCTGACCTAATTTTAAGTTAAACAGATGAGGAGCTACTCCTAATCCGCTGCCTAAGCCGTTGATAGATGCGAATATCTGTTTGCCGTTAATATTTCCTTTTCCTGCGCTAAATCCGTAATGCACATAGAAAGATAAAGAATCTGCAAGAGGTGTATATAATTTAAATGCGCCCGCATCGACTACATCGACAGATGCACCGAAAGGATCGGTCGAATTGCTAACATTTTCATTCGTTGTGTGCTGATAGGTAATAATAGGTTCTATCATTACCGGAATCGGCCATGGATTCGGAAGGCTCAATCCTTCGGTAATCTGAGTTGCGTCGGCAGGAGTTCCTTCCGTGCCGGGAAGCCTAAAACCATTTCTCCAGAATGCTCTTCCGAACGGGTTAAGGTTTGGGAAAACCGTGTGGCAAACTGCGCATGAAAAATGATACTTTTGTGCAAAAGCCGGGATTGCGTTTGCTTTCTTGGGAACCATCGCGAACGAAAGCGCCAAGACGAACAAGGCAACCATAGTTACTACTAATTTCTTTTTCATAACTTTCCTCTCTCTTAAAGTTAAAGTTAAAAATTAAATTAAATTAGAACTTTTGGTTTTTTAACATTATACTGCTTGCTGCAAATTTTTAATCTTTCTCCTCTGCCACCTCCTTAAAAGATTTTATATTATTATATTTTATATATCTAAAACTGCTTTTTGTCAATAACTTTTTGCGAACCGATAATTATAATATATATCGTCCGCCAAGCTTAATACTTTAGCCTTGATTTAATTATAATACCTATATTTTATATGTCAAGACCTTTTTTAGTTTTTTTTACTTTTTTATTTTAACGATTCCAGGTAAGACGCAAGTTCGTAAAGCTCTTTCTTGGAAAGCATCTTATGGTCCGGCATAATAGCCATGTAGGACTTTCCGTCTATTTTTAGCGTGGAACCGGGTTTAAAATTCTTCGCCGGCGTAGCAATCTGGACTTCGAGCCATTTGACGGAATGTTTTGCGAGTCCTTCCTTGGAAAGGTCGGGACCAACGCTTCCGCCTTTTTTGCCGATTGTATGGCAGGCAAAACAGTCTATGCCTTTTTTGTTGGAATGGATAAGCTGACCGCCGAGCTGTGCGGCGGATAATTTTACCGGAGCGGTAAGAGCGTGAACCGCGACGTAGCCGAGAACTATGACGATAATAATAAATACTGCCGTTAAACCTTTTTTCATAAAACCCCCCTTAAAAGTTAATAATCGAATTTCATTAAAGCGTTTACCGTATGAGGTTTGAGTTTGTCCGCCCCCTTTAAAAAGGAAAGCTCGGCAAGAAACGCCGTATCGACTACTTCAGCGCTAAAACTCTCGACCAGTCCTATAGTCGCAAGAGCCGTTCCGCCGGTCGCAAGAACGTCGTCGGCGATAATTACCCTGTCGCCCGCCTTTAATGCGTCTTTGTGTATTTCTAACGTCGCGCTTCCGTATTCGAGGTCGTAGCTTAAAGACGAACATTCATAGGGAAGCTTGCCGGGCTTCCTAACCATTATGACGCCCGCGCCAAGCCTGTAGGCAATAGGGGCGCCCACGACGAACCCTCTTGCCTCTATGCAGACGACGTAATCGATTTTTTTTGAAACGTAAAAATCCGCCAGCGCGTCTATCGCATACGCAAACGCTTTTGCGTCCGCAAGAAGCGGCGTAATGTCTTTAAAGTTAATTCCTTTTTTAGGAAAATCCGGAATTTCACGGATAAATTGTTTTAAGTCCATTTAGTTATTCTCCGAACATTCGCAAGGAGGGATAGACTAAAGTCCATCCCGTCGAAAGATAATTATATATTTACGAAAATTAATTGTCAATACCGCGTGTCATTTATGCGGCAATATTTTTTTATGTAATTTTTTATTCAATACATTCTGCTTTCCGAATCTAAGCGTTTAACCGCTTTTTTGGCGTTGAAACCTTTCATCAGGTACAGATAATACGTCCTTACCGGCCTTAATTTTACGTATATGTCGAGCTTGCCTATTTTTTTAATAGACTTAAAATACGGCGCGTATTTTTGAACGGGATTGAGCATATATTTATTATCCATTACGAATAATGCGTTTTCTCCGTTAATTTTGCGCAGGTTCTGCCAAAGGACGTACTGGTTTAAAAACCCCGATATATTGTAAATATTTACCGCCGGTTTATATCCGCCGTAATAGACGAGTTCGTCCGCTATCGCATAATGGTGCGTAAGGATAAAAAGCGGACGGTAAGCCGCCTCGTAGCCCCTGTAAACGATGCCGATATACTTCGCGCTATGCCTCCAGCCGAAAAGGTCGTTGGTTATATCGGCGGTCGAAGGCTTGCCCGGAATATGGGGAATAAGCGAAAATACCCCGCCTTTTTTAAGCCGTTTCTCTTTATCGATATAGCGTATTATTTTGCCTACCGGTATGGAATTGTAATAAATCTGGTTATACAGGACGAAAGACAGGAATAAGCCTGAAAATATAGTAAAATATACGAAGAATTTTAGCAGTCCGGAAAAGGGGACGGATTTGAAATCCGTCCCCTTTTCCCGCGATTTTTTTTGCGTCAAAAAGTCCGCGGCGTATCCCATAATAGGAAAAGCCGAAAGATAGCCTATGTCCGGCCAGTGGACCAATATCCTGTGCGAATAGCCGTTTATAACGAAAAACAATAAAACGGGCAGCGAAAGGCAGACTGAAAAAAGAAAAGCTTCGGAAAAAGAAAAGGGGACAGATTTAAAATCTGTCCCCTTTTCCTGCTTTTTCGCTATTTTTATAATCGCATAGATATAAGTTATTATTAAAAATATATATATTAAAGGCGTTACGACTAAAACCTGTCCAAGCCAGCCGGCGGCTAAAAGGGGAAAACCCGGCTTGGGATGCGAAAAACCGTGCGAAAGCTGAAACTTAAACGATATAAAATTATGGGTAAAATTCCAGTATATTACCGGCGAAAAAACTAGTAGCGCAGAGGCAAGAGCCGCATAAGGATAAACCGTTTTAAGAAAACGCCTGTTCCGTTTGGAAACAAGCAGATACAGAAGGACGGCGGGTGGGATAAGCGCGGCGGTATATTTGCTTAAAAACGCAAAGCCGAGGGAAATACCGGATAAAAACCACATAAAAAAGGAGGCGGATTCTACGTTGAAAAAGGTATCGGATTTGAAATCCGATACCTTTTTCCCTGTCCCCTTTTCTACCGCTTTATAAAAAAATATAAAAAAACAGAGGGTAAAAAACAACAAGGGAGCGTCGGGCAGAATCATTACGGAAAGAACCGTTCCGAATATTACGGCTGACAAAAAGAACAGAAACGAGAAAAAAGCCGCCCGTTTGTTTTTAAATAAAATATAAGAAAGGTAATATACTAAAAATCCGTCTAAGAAAGAAAAGATAACTGCGCCGAGCCTGACGTCGAGCTGGCTTTTGCCAAAAAGTCCGTCGAAAACATAAATAACCCAGCCGACTAGAGGGGCGTCGTCGAGATAACCCAGGGAAGGTTTCAGCGACCATACATAATAATGCGCTTCGTCGTTGCCGAGGTTAAGAGTCGAAGCGAGATGAATGTGAACGATAAGCGCAAAAAGAGAAACGAGGATTAAATAAATCTCGTATTTGAATTTGCCGATATATGAACCCAATTTTTGCCTGCCCAAATTTATTATAAACCGCCGGTTACATCCGTTGCAATTATAGTTTTCATTAATCCGTTGAATCTGTCTTTCAGCTCCAAAGCGGCATCGGCCTGCGCAAATAAGGCAGCGTAGGCGTCGGTCATGGACGCTAATTCTTTTTCCGAAGGCTCTTCGAAAAATTTTTTCTGGCTGAAATAGACGTCGGCATCCGCTTCGGAATAATCCGTTAAACCGCCCGCTTTACCGGCATCTGCTCCGCCGAACCTGTCCTCAAGCCTTTTTAATATAATTTCTTCCTTTTCGTCATATATTTTAGAATATACGAATATAAAAATACAGTCTTTTTTATTAAAACTGCTAATTATTTTTTCGCGGTGGGAGCACTTTAAGAAAGTATCGTCGAATATTACGTTTCCGCCTTTTTCAAATTCACCCTCTTCAAGCATAGTCCTGTAAACGGTAACGTTTGCGTCTGCGGAATATTTTAAGCACTTATCGGCAGAACCGTATAGATTTTGCCTTATTTCGTCGGTAGAGACGACGCGCGCGTAAAACCACTCAGAAAGCAGGCGGGAAAGCGAAGACTTGCCGCTGCCGGAAAGACCGCAGTTAAGGATAACGACCCGCTTTTGCGCAAGCGCAAGGTAAAAAGCGGCAAGATTAAAATATTTTAAGGCTTTTGCGGGTACGTCTTCTCCGGGGGATAGAAGGGATATCTTGCATCTTACTATTGCTCTATAGGCTTTAAAGAAAGGTATTACCGAAGGCTCGTATTTCCCGAACGGGGCTATGGATTTTAAATAGTTAAAACAGTTTTTGTAGTAACCGAAAAACAGGACGGATTCGTAAAAATAGCCGTTAAATTCAAAGTCCATAAGCAAAAAAGCTATATCGAGATATATATCCTGGCATCTGTATCTTTCGTCGAATTCGACGCAGTCCATAAGGCAGATGCCGTTAACGCGGCGAGGGTCCAGAACGGCGATATGCTCCATTCTTAAATCTCCGTGGACGTCCCTTACGAAGCCGCCCCCGGCGCGCAGGCGGATAAATTCG
>JAJXZU010000173.1:0-8644 GCA_021779895.1 bacterium | reverse complement strand
TAAAGCCTCTAAAAAAGCCCCTTATCATTATTGCGATAAATAAAACTAAAAAGGCTATATCTATGTAGCTCATAAAGTTTTTATTAATAATATTAATAATTGAAGTAATTCTTTTTGGAATTTCTTTTTCTGGAAGCCGCCGCTTTTTTCTTTTTCTTAACGCTCGGCTTTTCGTAATGCTCCCTTTTCCTGATTTCGGAAAGGATTCCGGCTCTTTCGCAGGATTTTTTAAATCTTCTTAAAGCATTTTCGAAAGATTCGTTTTCTTTAATTTTTACGATAGACAAAACCTAAATTCGCCTCCTTTTTTCCTAATATTTTATAGGGACAAAATTAAATTCTGCCCCTATCGCAAATTTTACCCTTATTTATATAGTATCGTATATTTTCTATTAATTTGTCAACCTATAAATTTTAACGCGCTCTTTTTTCGTCTAATCCCGAAATCCCTTCCCTTCTTTTTAACTCGTCTATTACGTTAAAAAAATCGATATCCGAATAAATTAACATCACGATATAAAAAAACATCAAATCGGCGCATTCGTAAATTAATTTATCCCTGTCGCCTTCCATAGCCGATAAAATAACTTCAAGGGATTCCTCCTGAAGCTTTTTGCCGATTTTTTCCGGCCCTCCTTTTAAGAGCTTTGCAACATACGATTTTTCCGAATCAGAATCTTTTCGCCCTGAGATAAGGTCGTATAACAGTTTAAGCGAATAAAATTTTTCTTGGTCGCCGCCGTTTTTGCCGCCTGTTTCGCTTTCGTTTATGCCGGAGCTGTCCGAGGCGGGAAGACGATTATTTATTTTAGAATAAAAACAGGTTTTATGCCCGGTATGGCAAGCCGGACCTTTCTGGATAACTTTTAATAAAACGCTATCGCCGTCGCAGTCGAAAAAGATTTCTTTTATACGCTGAGTATGGCCGGAGGTTTCGCCCTTTTTCCATAATTTGTTTCTAGACCTGGAAAAATAATGGGCATAGCCGGTTTCTACTGTTTTTTTCAACGCTTCTTCATTCATAAAAGCAAGCATTAATATCTCTTTAGAAAAATAGTCCTGCGCAACCGCCGGAATAAGCCCGTTAAGCTTGGCAAAATCAATTTTTTTTAAAAATAAGCCGAGAGCGTTCTCGTCAAAGACGTCAACGGTTAGAGGGTTAAAATTATTTTCTTTCTTATCCATTGTCCTGTTTTTATAATCTTACGTTAATCCCTTTGGACCTTAAATATTTTTTAATAGGAATAATGCCCGAATTTTCATAATGAAATATCGAGGCGGCAAGGGCGGCGCTTGCATCGGCTTTAACGAAAACCTCTTCCATATCCTCGGCGCCTCTTGCGCCTCCTGATGCAATCACCGGAATTTTTACGCTCTTAACGACGGACGAGGTAAGTTCTATTTCATAGCCGTTTTTCGTCCCGTCCCTATCCATGCTTGTCAGCAATATTTCTCCGGCGCCCCTGTTATAAGCCTCTTTCGCCCAATCTACAGCGTTGATTCCGGAATTTTTTCTTCCGCCGTGCGTGAAAACGATATATTCATCCCCTATTTTTTTTGCGTCTATAGCTATTACTATAGTAGATGAGCCGAATTTTTTTGCCGCGCCGTCTATAATGCCGGGTTTCAGCACCGCAGCGGTATTAATAGAAACCTTATCCGCCCCGCTGTTAAGCAAATCCCTTATATCTTCTATTTCGGAAACGCCGCCGCCTACGCTGAACGGAATAAAAATATTTTCGGAAATCTTATCGACGAGTTCCAGAATGGTCTTTCTTTTTTCGTGCGAAGCCGTTATGTCCAAAAACATAAGCTCGTCGGCAAGTTCTCCGTCGTATCTTTTTGCAAGCTCCACCGGGTCGCCTGCGCTCCGTAAGCCTTCAAAATTTATACCCTTAACGACTTCATTGTTTCTAATATCTAAGCACGGTATTATTCTTTTTGCAAGCATAAAAATTTACACTAATCCTTGTATAATAAAGCGTTTGCCTTTTCCAAATCAAGCCTTCCGTCGTATAGAGCCTTTCCGACTATTACGCCTTCGAGAGACGGAAGATTAAGTTCTTTCAGTTTAACGATATCGCCCTGCCCGGAAACCCCTCCGGACGCTATGACATTAACGCCTAATTTTGCAAGCCTCGACATAAGTTCTAAATTAACGCCTGCGAGCATCCCGTCTTTTTTAATATCGGTGAATATAAAAGTTCGTATTCCGTAGCGGTCTCTTAAGTTTTTCACCGCTTCGCCGAAAGGCGTTTCGACGTATTCTCTCCAGCCGGAAATTGCTATTTTTTCATCGTATAAATCTATTCCGGCTATTATTCTGCCCTTATAATTTAGCAGGGAAGCCTCTACGGAATTAATATTCTTGAATAATACCGAGCCTAGAATAATATAAGATGCGCCGATATTAAAATAATTTTCTATCGTTTCGTCGTCTCTGACGCCTCCGCCTACCTCCACGGGAATTTTTACCGATTTTATAATATCTTTTATAATATTAAAATTATCGGGGTTCCCGGATTTAGCTCCGTCAAGATCCACTAAATGCAGTCTTTTTGCCCCGAGCCTCTGCCAGTTCAAGGCGGCTTCAGCAGGCGAAAGTTCATATTCCTTTTTAACTTCGTAATCTCCCATAGCGAGCCTTACGCATTTTGAACCCAAAATATCTACGGCGGGTATTATAATCATAAGTTTAATTAATTATTTATAAAATTTTTTAATAACGCCAATCCGGCGGTATGGCTTTTTTCTGGATGAAACTGACAGGCGAAAATGTTGTCTTTTTTTACGCAGGCGCAGAATTTACCGTAATAATCGCAAACCGCGACGGTTATATCTTCTTCGGGCACGCAATAATATGAATGCAGGAAATAAAAAAAGCTGTTGTTTGCTATTCCGTTAAATTCTTTTGTCGGTTTTAAAATTTCTATATCGTTCCATCCTATATGCGGTATAAGGGGAATAACGCTATCGTCGAACCTTGTTACCTCTCCTTTTAAAATTCCCAGCCCTTCGCTGTAACCGAATTCTTCGGAGGCTTCAAATAAAAGCTGCATGCCCAGACATATTCCTAAAAAACGCCTGCCTTCCGCGATAGCGTCTTTAATCGGCCCGATAAGCCCTTTTTGCTTCAGCGTCGCCATAGCGTCTTTGAACCCGCCGACGCCTGGAAGAATTAAATAGTCGGCTTCTTCGATATGCTTATAATTTCCGGTAATCTCGGCATCGTATCCTAAAAAATTAAAAGCGTTGCGGACGTTTTTAAGGTTTCCCATTCCGTAGTCGATTATCGCTATTTTTTTTTTCATTTAATAAAATATTTATAAACTGCGTTGGCTATTCCGCCCGCAATCAACTGCCTGAATGTGGAAGAACCTAGAAGATGCTCTTCGTAAGGATTAGAAATAAAAGCGTATTCGATAACGACCGCCGGCATCGTCGTAAACCTCAGCACGTAAAGGTCGTCTCTTACGACTCCGTCGTATTTCAGATTTAACTTTGAGGAAATATAATGTTCTAAATAGCCAGCAAACCCGTAGGAATTTTTATGAAAATAATAAACGGTCGTCCCATACAGATAAGGAACGACGACGGAATTGCAGTATAAGCCTATAAACAAATTTGCTCCGCTTCTGTTCGCCTCCGCCGCTCTTTGCTGCAAGCTCACGTTTACATTAGACGTCCTGTCTATTTCCACATTTATGCCTTTGGCTTCTAAAAGTTTTTTTAGTTTCAGCGCAATGCTCAGATTAACAAAATCTTCGGGCAATCCCATAGGCCCTATGCCGCCCGGGTCGCCTCCGCCGTGGCCCGCATCTATAAAAACATTGAAATGAACCCTCCTGAACGCGGCGGGCGTCCTAACCTTTACGGTTGAGGTTTTTACCCTGAATCCGCCTGTTTTATTCAAAACGTAAACAACGGTCTTATAGCGGCTGTTCCCTATATTTATCGTTCTTATCCGCGGTTGAGACAAAGCGGTTTGCCTGAAGACTATATGAACGGAATAATTCGGCGCGGCGCTGAATTGGGAATATGAAACGGAATATACATTTTTAAAAGGCCAGGCTATTTTTTTTCCGCGGCCGTATAAAATAGACCGCCCGAATGCCATAATAAAAAAATTTTTATCCCCTTTTTTAAATAAATACCCTTTATAATAAGGTCTGCCTATAGTATATATATTTATAGTTCCGCCTGCTTTATTTACGGAAACATCCGTAACTTTCGTTATATTGCCGGCAGACGCATAAACATTCCCTGTTCTTGCCGCGGCAAGGCCGAATAATAAAACTGCTAAGAAAAATAAAATTAAATTTTTCATCTTTTTAAATGCTTCCTTTTGTCGAAGGTATTCCGTAATTACCGGCTATTTTAAGCGCATCCGATATTGCCCTGCCCGTCGATTTAAATATTGCCTCTACCATATGGTGGACGTTTGAACCGTATTGAATGTTTATATGCAGATTTATAAGGGCATTTTTGCATAACGCTTCAAAAAATATATTCGAATATACATAAAAAAATTTATCGACTAGAATTTCCCTCGATTCCTGCTTGGAAGCCGAGAAAAGAGGCGGCGAAGACCATTTTCCGGCTTGGGACATATCCTCGTCCATAAATCTATAAACAAAAAAAGACCTGCCGCAAAAATCGACGGAGGACTGCACAAGCGCTTCGTCCATAGGGACAGAAGCGAAACCGAATCGTTTAATGCCTTTTTTATCTCCCGATAATTTCATCAATGCACCGCCTATGACTATTCCGGTATCTTCAATGAGATGGTGCAGGTCAACTCCTATATCGCCTTTTGCGTTAAGGTAAATATCGAAACCGGAGTGCTTCGAAAACTGTTCGAGCATATGATTAAAGAACGGCACTCCCGAATCTATCCCGTAACTGCCCTTTCCGTCGATATCGAGAGAAAGTTTAATATCAGTCTCGGTCGTTTTTCTTGCAAAATCCCCTTTGCGTCCGTTCGACCCGTCTTTCTCGATTTTTGCGTAATGAACCGGTTTAGTTTTTTCCATATTTTCACCTTAAAACAATATATATTATAACATATTCCGCGTATCTTGACAGGCGGAATTCATAACGCTCCGAAATCCTTAAGATAACCCGCGAGCTTTTTATTTTCGGCGGGCGTGCCCACGGTAATCCTATAAAACAATTCCATATCCCCCGTAAAGCTTCTTACGATTATATTATTGGCCTTAAGAAACTTATCGAATTTATTTTTTAAATTTTTATTTTTGAGCCTTACCAATAAAAAATTGGCGTCGGACGGATAAACATAGATATAATCCAGTTTACTCAGCGCAGAATATAATTTTTCTCTTTGCCCGACAGTGTTTTTTATATTTTTATCGAATTCGCCGAAATTATTTAAAAAGAATTCGATAGAACTTAACGTTAAAGAGTTTATATTATAAGGCAATTTTATTTTTTTAAATTCGTTTATTAGCTTGTTTCCCGAAAAAAGCATCCCAAACCTCAATCCGGCAAGGCCTATTTTAGAAAAAGTCCTTAGAACTATCAGGTTATCGTATTTGTTTATATATTTTATAAAAGACTCTTTGTTTGAAAAAAATATATAAGCTTCATCTACCACGACGATGTTATTTTTATTTTCTAAAAGATTTTTTAAAATATCGCGGTTAAAATGGTTTCCCGTCGGATTATTGGGATAACTGAAAAAAAATATTTTTTTTGAATTTTTATCTTTAGTTTTAGTGTCGCTTATATTTTTCGGCAAATCGAAATATTTTTCGTCGAGTTTTACGGGTTCGGTCTTTAAATCGTTGTATCTTGCTATTATGCCGTACATAGAAAAAGAGGGCTCCGGGATTTTTACGGCGACGTCTTTTTTAAGGCTAAGCAGAATAATAGATATAAGTTCGTCTGAACCGTTGCCGAAAATAAAATTTTCAGCCGCCGTTCCGTAAAATTTCTCGAGCAGTCTTATAAGGTTTTTCGAACCTGAATCCGGGTAAAGATTTATTAGCGTATCTTTTATGAAATCCGCATACTTTTTTTTAATATTCCTGCTCAAGGTATAGTTGGATTCGTTTGCATCGAGTTTTAAGGCTTCACCGGATTCAACCTCGTTTATCTTATAAGCGGATAGTTCAAGAACGCTGTTCTTGATAAAATTTTCTATTTTTAACGGAGGCATGGCGGCTTTTTTATTGTTTTTTTTGCTTTTTTAACCCTGAAACTTACAGATTCGCCGTGGGCGCTAAGCCCTTCGACTCCGGAAAAAAATTCGACGTCGCCCGCACTTTCCAATAAAAAATCGGGATTAGATGAAATAACGCTCGTTCTTTTAAGGAAAGACAGGGTATCTAACGGCGAAAAAAACCTTGCCGTGCCGCCTGTAGGAAGAACGTGGCTTGGGCCGGCGACATAGTCGCCCAAGGCTTCCGGAGTATTGCCGCCTAAAAATACGGCTCCGGCATTTTTTATTAAAAACAGTTTTTCGAACGGGTCTTTTACATATAGCTCAAGATGTTCCGGGGCAAGCTCATTGGCAATATCGATAGATTCGCCTAAGGAATCCGTTATTACTAAAGAGGCATTGGAATTTATGGATTTTTCGATTATTTCTTTTCTTTTTTCATTCTTAATTAATTTCGGCAAAATTTTCTTTATTTTTTCGATAATCGGACGACTGTCGCTTATAACCGTAGAAATAGCCATTTCATCATGTTCGGCTTGAGACATCATATCTATGGAAACGAGTTCGGGGTCGGCGGATTCATCGCATATTATCGCAATTTCGCTCGGTCCGGCAATCATATCGATATCGACGTCGCCGTAAACCATCTTTTTTGCGGTAGCAACGTAAATATTTCCGGGACCTGCTATCTTATCTACCCTTGGAATTGTTTCTGTTCCGTAAGCAAGGGCAAATACGGCATGCGGGCCGCCTATTCTAAATATTTTACTTATGCCGCACAAAACTGCCGCCGCAATAACATAATCGTTTAGCTTGCCTCCGGGAGGGGTAACCATAATAATATCTTTAACTCCTGCGGCGGATGCTGGAACCGCATTCATAATAACCGAGGACGGATAGCTTGCCTTGCCTCCGGGAACGTATATTCCCACTTTTTGCAGGGGAGCTATAAGCTGTCCGGTAATAAGTCCGCAATTATTATTTGAAAACCATGTTTGTATTTTTTGCCCGGAATGATAATCGTAAACTCTTTTTATAGTATTTTCTATGCTTTTTCGTTCGCCCTTAGTTAAAAAATTAACCGCTTTTGCCTTGTCTTTTTCTTTGATTAAAAAATCTTCTGGTTTCAGTTTTATTTTATCGAATTTTTCGGTATAAGAGGATAAGGCTTTATCACCTTTGGAAATAACGTCGGAACGTATAATTTTAAGTTTCTGCTGAACCTTATCGGAAAAGTCTAACTGTCCCAGCCTTCTTTTTTTCAAAAATTCTTTAAAATTATCTTTTTTTGAATCGAATATCCGCATTCTTTTTAACCTGTTTCTTTAAATTATCTATCAGGGCCGCAATTTCTTCCGAATTGATTTTAAGGCTTGCCCTGTTAACTATAAGTCTTGAGGTAACAAATACGATATCTTCCAGCGGGGTCAGATTATTCTGTTTTAAAGTTTCGCCTGTAGAAACCAAATCGACGATAAAATCGCACAAGCCGGAAATAGGGGCAAGCTCCACGTTGCCGTAAAGCTTTATGATTTGAACGTTTGAAACGCCTTTTTTATTAAAAAACTCTTTCGTTATTCTGACGTACTTTGTCGCAATTCGCAGGTTAGCTCCGGAATAATAAATTTTTTTTTTAATATCTTCTCCTATATCTGGAAACTGCTCGTCCGATATTACCGCCGAAGCATTTTTACTTACGCGTTTAATTTCTTTATCTATTATGTTTCTATCCGCCGCCGCGACTACTTTGCATTTGCCTATGCCTAAATCCAGGGGTTCATATACGTTTCTCGGCTTCTCGAGCAAAACGTCCTTTCCCGAAATTCCGGCGTCGGCGGCCCCGTATTCGACGAAGGTAGGTACGTCCCACGGCTTTACTATAAGCAGGCTCACGTCGTCGTCCTGGTAATCGAATATAAGTCTTCTCGAGTCGTAATCCGCATCCGGATGTTTAACGTATCCCGATTTTCTTAAAAGTCCAAGCGCATCTTTAAGCACCCTTCCTTTGGGAACGGCAATTTTAAGTTTTTTCTTTTTATTATATTTTTTATTTTGTGCTGTTTTCATTATTTTATGCGCTCTTGCTGCAAGCCTCATCGTTGAAATCTTGTCCGTCCGCTTCCCCCGCAGACGGGCCGCTTGCCTTAACCCTTGAAATTATAGCGCCTAAATCGGATAATTTTTTTTCCATTTTTTCATAACCGCGGTCCAGATGATAAATCCTTGAAACCGTGGTTAAGCCGTCGGAAGAAGCCAGCCCCGCTAAAACAAGCGAGGCGCTCGCCCTTAAATCCGTAGCCATAACCTCGGCTCCGGAGAGTTTTTTTACTCCTTTTACTATGGCAAAATTATTTCTAATTTTTATATTAGCTCCGAGGCGTATAAGTTCCGCAACGTGCATAAACCTGTTCTCGAAAACATTCTCGGTGATAACGCATAATCCGCTGGAAAGCGTCATTAGAG
>JAJXZU010000208.1:0-8733 GCA_021779895.1 bacterium | reverse complement strand
AATCTTCGCCGTTATTTTCATAATCTTTTTAGGTTCAAATTTCTTAGCCAAGAAAACTTATGCCTCCGATACCTCTTTGCTTACAAATCTTAATAACCCCAACGTTTTAATATTTTTGGATACTTCAGGTTCTATGATGTGGAATGAAGGCGTCCTGTGGAAAAATTCTACGGCAAGCGGCTATGATGCTCCGGAATCCTGGAGCGGAGGAGGCGCTTCTTATGCATGGGCTCCCGGGTCTAACAGCGTATTTTCCAAAATATACAATGCAAAAATGGCCATATCCCAGATAGTAACGGACCCCTCTTTTTCTAATCTAAATTTTGCGTTTGCGACGTTCGACCAAATAGATGCAAGCCAGAAGAGCGGCACGGCTGACCGGTGTATATATTCAAATGACGAATCTTTTCAAAATCCATCTAGCGCCCTATATTATCCTTATACAGGAAGCACGGGAAATGGAACTCCTGATGAAACAGGAGCTTATTATATACCGCCATATACCTATTTTAACGGCGTTATAAACGGTACGCTAAATACCGCCTATCCGTTTAGTTCCCGATATTGCTCGGGCAACGCCGACGCAAGCGGATTGTATTTTATTTCTTACGATTATTCTAATTACATAAGCGACATTGCGTACGGTAACGGCAATTCTCC
Organism: bacterium; assembly: GCA_021779895.1. Taxonomy (GTDB): domain Bacteria; phylum SZUA-79; class SZUA-79; order Acidulodesulfobacterales; family Acidulodesulfobacteraceae; genus Acidulodesulfobacterium_A. The sequence continues at coordinate 8,073 of JAJXZU010000208.1, read as the reverse complement.
CTGGACACTTTACGTTCCTTTGACTACAAACGGTAGTTTGACCCAGTCTACTACTACTACGATAAGTTCTAATCCAAACAATTCTACCGACCCGTATTTTGACCCGTCCAACATTGCAGGCACCGCAATAAATTATATATTGTGGGATGCCCATGATTATGGAAGCCTTAATGACCCTGCCGGAAACATCGTTACCGGTTTAAAGGCCGGGGGCGGCACGCCGACTTATTCCATGGTTAAAGAAATGATAAAATACTTTACTAATTCCCTTACTTCGGACAGCGCCAAAGCATGCCGCAGAAACTTTAATATTATCATTACCGACGGAGAAGCAAACGATCCTCAAGCCGGCGATACCCCAAGCGAGCTTTATGATTTATATACAAACGTGGACGCGACGTATCCGATAGAAACGTTTATGATAGGTTTCGGTTACAGCGGCGGCGTAAGCGGACCGTCTTATATACAGCAGATGGCAAACGCGGGAGCCGGAATCGACCCGTCAGTTTATTTTGTAAGCAATACCAGCGGAACAGCCGTTACAAATCCGTTGCAATTTTCGGCAACCGCCGGCAGTTCTTCAACGGTTTTTGCCCTTCCTTCGGCGGCGTTTTCGACTGCGAATGGAGTGTTAGTCGGAGATACCGTTTCGGATAACGGCGGGCAGTCTTCCGATTGCGAAGCTAACAATACAGGTTCAACCGGAGAACCGAGCGGCATATATCCTTCAACCGGTTTTGACTGCGCTGTAGTGACGGGGGTTTACCCTAACACCGACACGGTTCTTTTATCTAATCCGCTTTCTAATTTTGGCGGCACTTTAACAGTTTCCGGTACTGTTTATTTGACGTTTAATTATAACGAGCTGGTCAACTCCCTTACGACGATATTCGACCAGATTGAGGCGCAATCTACCTCTTTTACTTCGCCGGTAGTACATCAGGTTAACGCGCAAAACGGCAATGTTTATTACGCGGACTTTAAAGCTTTAAATCAGCCTCTATGGGGGGAAGGAAACATATTCCTGTTTAAGTTAAATTCGCAGGGACAGTTAACAGGACCCAACGGCCCTGCCGTCAGCTCCGGCGGCCAGATAATTACGAGCGATTCTTATTGGGACAACGGTAATGGAGCCGGCGGAGAATTGCAAGCTGAATCCCCGTCATCCAGATATATAATTACGAGCGATTTCAATTCTTCTACGGGTTCAGACAATACGGTTCAATTTAGTATAAGCAACGCTTCAAGCTTAGAAACATTATTAGGCCTGACCCCGGCTAATTATAGTACGGTTTGCCCAGGTTCGTCATCGGAGATCGCATGCGCCGATAATATTATAAATTTCGTATTAGACCCTGACAGCGCTACCGATAAGTGGAAATTGGGAGCAATATTCCATTCGGATCCAGTGTTGATATCCCCGCCATCGTATCCTTATTCTAGTTTGTCTTATCCTTCCTTTAAATCGCAATATGCGCAAAGGCAGATGGTTTTAGTCGTTGGAGCAAACGACGGCATGCTGCACGGATTCGATGCGGGAACATGGGACAGTTCGGCAAGTTCTTTTACGGATGGAACTGGGAGCGAACTATTCGGTTACATACCGCCTGATTTCTTAGATACAAACGGCAGTTCTTCTTTGCCTAAGATCACCTCATGGTATGAAACATCCGTTACGCAGCCTTCAATTTATGAATTTGTAGATTCGACGCCGTCCATAAACGATGTATTCTTCAATAATATTTTTAACGGCGCTACTAACAGCGCAGATGCGTCCTCATATCCTATATATACCGGAACCCCTACAAGCAGTTGGCACACGGTTTTAATAGGAGGAGAAAGGGACGGCGGAACAAGTTATTACGCGGTCGATTTAACAAATCCGGCGAGTTTAGGAAGCGTTTATCCGGAGGGATTATGGGATTTTTCCGACGCATCCGCAAGTACGGCTCCCATGGGCAATACATGGTCGGAGCCTTTTATAACATATGTCTGCCTTCCAAATCCTAATTATAATTCAACCAACGGGGGAACAGGGGTTTGCGCAAACAATCCAAATTCCCAAAGTCCCGTTGCCGCGCCTGAATACGTACAAACGTGGACGGCTTTTATGGGCGGCGGATATTCGTCAAATAATACGGCGGGTCAGGCGGTATATGCATTATATGCCGAGCCGAATCCCGTAAATACAGGGACTACGTCTGCTCCTGATTATGTCGATGAACAGGAGCTATGGAAATTCGACAGCGCGAACGATTCTCATATGACTTATTCAATTCCGTCCGCGATTGCGCCGGTTGAGAATTCCGATTTTATGCTTCAGGCATTTTACGTGGGAGATTTAGGCGGACAGATGTGGGCATTTAATATACCCTTCGGAGAATCGCCGCAGGGTTCGGGAAATACGCAAAATTGGACGGGTTGCAGAGTTTTCGCGTCTAATCAAACAGCCGCGCCTTTAAATATATTTTTTCCGCCTGCTGTTTCTTATGACGCAAGCGGAAATTTATGGCTGTTTTTCGGTACGGGCAACAGAGAAAATTTAACCGAAGTTATTACGTCTAGGGACAACGAATTAATAGGACTAAATACCGTGGGAACCCAGGGAACGGGAGAATGCGCTTCTTCTGGTCCGTATAGCGAGACTAATCTGTCCAACGCGACCGGAACAAGCGGAATCGGAACATTGCCAAGTTCGAGCGCCGGATGGTATATAACCTTAAGCCAGGGGGAAAAAGTAGTCGGAACCGCCCAGGTATATGACGGCATAGTGTATTTTGTTACCTACACGCCTTCCGCGACGACTAATGCCTGCGGTTATGGAACGGCCAAGTTGTACGCGGTTTATTATTTAAACGGTGAGGGAGCTATTATGACGAGCGGCGGCAAAGTCACTATTTCTAATACGGCGGGCGCTGGCGCATCGCAATCTATGACTGTAGGAAGTGGCGTTCCTTCAGCGCCGGTAATTTCGAACGGTAATTTAATAGTAACGACGTCGACCGGAGCTGTTTTAACCCAAAAAATACCTTCTCTTCCGTCAAAGCTGGTTCCGACTTCTTGGTTTCAACTGCCGTAAATTAAATTAAATAAAAGCTTATATTTTGGGAGAAAACAATGAATTTGAATAGAAAATTATTTACAATTATTTTGCTTCTTGCGGCCGCCTTTATGTTTAGTCCGTCCAAATATGCTTCGGCCGACGGTCAAAACATAATGAAACCATCCCCCGGTTCTTATTTTTACGGCGGTATGATTAAGGATATTTCCGCTTCGTCTATAACGCTCTATAGCGGAGTAACTATATATATCGATAGCGACACAAAATGTACGGCTCCGCCGGCTTCTTCCCCTATTATGGGAAATACGTCCGAGGTTCCATGCTCGGATTTAAAGAAAGGCGAAACGGTAAGAATAGAAGCCGTTAAAAATTCTAACGGAGAACTTGCCGCTATCCAGATTCAAGAAGTTTTTTATTAATTTACTTACACTGCGTTAAGGAGAAAAGGCCTGTTTTGGTATTAAATTTCTTTATAAACTTATATTGTTGGACGTTTATTTCATTTTTAACAATAATATTAGGCATATTTTCCGTTATAACTTCTTTTTTTAGCGAAAAAATTCCCCATAATATAGCAAAATTATGGGGTAAGGTTATATTAAAAGCCTGCCGGATAAAAGTAAACGTTTCCGGCGCCGAAAATATATCTCCCCAAAAATCTTATATTATTACGTCAAATCATCAGAGTTATTTCGACATATTCGTTTTGCTTGCATCTCTCGGCTTAAATTTTAAATTTATAGCAAAAGCATCTCTTTTTAAAATACCGTTTCTAGGCCGTTCTATGAAAAGGCTCGGCTACATTCCCATAAACAGGGAAAACTTGCGTAGCGCGCTTAAAAGCGCCAAGGCGGGCGCGGAACTCTTAAAAAACGAAACCTCCATACTCATTTTTCCCGAAGGCACGAGGTCTTTGGACGGAAAACTTTTAAGTTTCAAGAAGGGCGGGCTTAACATGTTTTTAAGGCAGGATAACATAGCCGTCCTTCCCGTCGCTATCAAAGGCACGGTGAATATTTTAAGAAAAAACAGCCTGACTATACATACCGGTAAAACTGTAGAGCTTAAAATATTGAAACCCTTGTCTCCTGATATTGAAAGCAATAAGAAAGAAAAAGATAAAAAATATTGCGAAATGTTAATAGAAGCTGCGGAAAACCTTACCAAGGAAGCTATAGCCAGTATATAAAATTGCCGAATTAATAATTTAAAAAACAAAAAATTAAGTGTATAATTTATATATTAATTTTAATAAGGAGATAAAAGGCTTAATTTATTAAAATGCAAAAATTAAAAGCGATACCGCTCGGCGGGCTTGGCGAAATCGGCCTCAATATGATGGTTTACGAAACCGAAAAAGACATTATAATCGTCGATTCGGGAATCATGTTTCCTGAGGACTATATGCTGGGGATAGATATGGTAATTCCCGACATAAGATATTTATACGACCCCGAAAAAAAGAAAAAGATTAAAGGCATCGTTCTTACCCACGGGCATGAAGACCATATAGGCGCCATACCTTATGTTTTAAGAGAGTTTAATATTCCGATATTCGGCACTCCGTTTACCCTTGGAATACTCGAAGAAAAATTAAAAGAACACGACCTGCCTTTCAAGGTGTCGCTTTTTACCGTTAAAACCGGCAACTCGATAACCCTCGGCGATTTTGAAATCGAATTTATAAGAGTAGCCCACTCGATAATCGACGGAGCAAGCCTTGCCATAAAAACGCCGGTCGGAACCATAATACATACGGGAGATTTTAAGCTCGACCAGACCCTCGAAAAAAATGCCGCAACCGATATAAACAGGCTTGCCCATTACGGAGACAACGGAGTTTTAGCTTTATTTTCCGATTCTACCAATATAGAAAAAGAAGGATTTACGATATCGGAAAACGACATAAAAAAGACCTTCAGAAATATTTTCAGGGATAATAACGCAAGAATTATAGTGGCTTTATTTGCTTCTAATATACACAGGATTACGGAACTTCTTTCGCTTGCCGCCGAATTTAATAAAAAGGTTATATTCAGCGGAAGAAGCCTTATGACATATACTAAAGTAGCAAGAAAATTAGGATATTTGAAAATTCCTGAGGATATTTTAATAGACGAGGAAACGATAGGCTATTATAAACCGGAAGAGCTTTTAATACTGACTACAGGTACTCAGGGCGAAGCGATGTCCGCGCTTTCCAGAATTTCGGTTGACGACCACAAATATATAAAAATCAAGCCCAACGACCTCGTCTTAATGTCCTCAAAATTTATCCCCGGAAACGAGAAAGCCATATCGAAAATAATAAATAATCTTTATAAAAGAGGGGCCGAAGTTTATTACGAAAATATATCCGAAATACACGTATCGGGACATGCAAGCAAAGAAGAGCTTAAATTTATGATAAATATAGTTAAACCTAAATATTTTATTCCGGTTCACGGAGAATTAAAACATTTATACCAGCATAAAAAACTTGCCGTTAATTCTGGAATTACGGCGGCAAACATTTTTGTCCTAGAAAACGGGAACAGTCTTGAATTTAACGGAGAATCTCAATGCGTCAGGGGCGCAGACGCTTATGCCGGGAGAATATTCGTGGACGGTAAAGGAATAGGCGACGTCGGCACCCATACCCTCAAAGAACGTGCCCATCTTTCCGAAAACGGAATGATTATAGTCCAGCTCGTCGTAGATTCCAAGACGTCGGGTATAATTTCAGGCCCGGATATAGTTTCTAAGGGGTTCGTCTTCGAGGATTATTTTAAGGAATTAAACGACGTTTTGTATAAACTGGTTATGAACGTTATAGAAGAAAATCAAAAACACGAAAACGTGGACTGGGTAAAAGTTAAAGACGATATAAGAAAGGCTTTAAAGAAATATTTAAATAAGACTATAGACAGGCATCCCTTTATTTTCCCGATGATTACCGAAATTTAATTTATAGCGTAAAAATAATTTTTTGTTTTTATTATGGTATACTTTATTTAACGTTGATAATTATTAAAGATAATTATCAAATATACCGTTTAATTAATAAAAGGTAACGGAGGTGATTAAAATGGCATGCGCTTCTAAAAAATCTGCTTCAACGTCTAAAAGCAAACCTGCAAAAGCAAAAAGCAAATAAGGGAAGGTTGCGCTTTTTAGATTATCTATCGGCAAAGCGCTTTCAATTTTAGTAAAAGCGTTTTGCCGATATTATTTTTATTCTTCGTCGTTGTTTTCATTATTGCCGCCGGTTTTAGACCTGCGTTCTTTCGTTTTTGCGATTCTGTCGTCGATTCTTTTAACGAAACCGTTGAAAACGCCTTCTATAGCAAAGATTAGTTCTTTATTTGCATTGCCTAAGTGTTCTACCACATCTACGGGAATTCTGTCGTATATCCCGTCCACGATTTTGTGCCTTAATTCCGACCTTTTTTCCCTGAAAGATTTTTCTTCTTTTAAAAGCATCTTGACCTCCGTAACCGAATATCTTAGTATTTATAAATAAATTTAAGTTCCTTTTATTTAATTATAAACCTAATAGCGCTAAAATTCAAATTTTAATCGGAAAGATTTATTCAGAGTACTTCTTGCCTATTTCATATCCTAATTTTCCAGAAATCGCATTGCTTGCTTCAACGGTAAGCGGGATAATAACGTTTTTAAGTTTTTCCGGAGTGGTTCTTATGACCGGAGCGGAAATGGATATGCCCCCTATAATATGTGTGGTGTAATCTCTTAAAGGAGCGCCGATGCATATGATGCCTTCGTCAAGCTCTTCATTGTCTATCGCGTATCCCTGACGCCTTACCTTCTCTAATTCTTTAAAGAGGCTTTCTTTATCGGTTATGGTATTTTTGGTAAAAGGGGTAAGTTTCTCCGGCAAAAGCCTTTCCACGTTCTCTTTAGGCTCGAAAGCGATTTGAGATTTTCCTATAGCGGTAGCATAAACGGGAAGCATATTGCCCACCCTCGAAGCGACTTTTAAAACCTGGTCTGCTTCTACTATATCGAGATAAATTACCTTCTTTTCTCTTATGACCCCGACGTATGCAGACTCTTTTAACTTATCGACCAATTCCTTAAGAACTGGTTTGGCTATGCTCAACAGCCTTAAATGATGGATAAAAGACTGTCCAAGCTCAAGACTTTTTAAGCCTAAGCGGTAATTTTCGGTAAACGGGTCCTGTTCGATATATCCCATATATTCCAAAGTGGCAAGAAGCCTGAAAATCTTATTTTTATGAAGTTTTAGAATTTTACTGAGTTCGCTTACGCCAAGCTCCGGCTTTTCGCCTTTAAAAGCCTCTAAAAGGTCGAGAGAATTTAAAACCGTTTTAATAAGGTAATTAGTTTTATCTTTTTTTTTGCCGACGGGTTCCTTTTTATTTTTAGTCTGCATTTTTGCACCTTTAATTTTAAAATTATAATTCAATTTCAACTTTAAATTAATTTTACATAAATAAAAAGTAAAATGCAATTTTTAAAGATAAAAATTTGGAGTATAATTAAATATAAAAACACCGTTTTAATTTTTAAATATCAAAATATTTTAAAATGAATATAAAAACATTAAAATTCAAAATTTTATCGCTTTTTTCCGTTTCTTACCTGATAATATTTTTAGTTGTACTAGGCTTTCTGATAGTAAGAATTAAATATTTTAATTTCTTTTATTTTTCGCTGTTAAGATATTATACCCCGCTCTTTACCATACTAATTATTATCGTTATATCTTTGTTTTCGGTTTATATAATTTTAAAAAGAATTTTTATCTATCCCCTCGAAGATTTATTATTTAATATTAAAAAGATAGACGTTAAAAATCCGAATAAAATAGATTTAACAGAAAAATACCGGGAAGCAGGCGATGAATTTTACGAATTTGCGCGGGCGATTACGGTTTTAAACAATACTATCATTAAAAAGCAGGAAGAAAATAATCTTGTTATCGCCCATCTCGAGAATTCTAATAAAAAGCTTAACCTGTTGAACGAACTGTCCTATAAATTATCCAT